>DATMTZ010000001.1:0-2114 GCA_035563975.1 Oxalicibacterium sp.
GACGGCGCCGGAAAGCAGTGCAACAAGGAAGACAAGGAGAGGAAGAAACGGCTTTTTGCTGGGCATAAGGCGGCGAGGTGGCGTCATGCGGCGATTATGACACCCCTGCATCGCAGTTGGCGACCGTGCCGCCACGCAAGCGCCTGTTGTACAAATGATGCAATCGCGGCATTTCCTGCGGCTGCCGCGGCTGCGCCTGTTTCCGCCGTGCAATCGGCATTACAATGAGTTCGCGCGAATGGGGCGTGGCCGCTGCGGCAGCTGCGATGCGGACGTTTCGCCCTGCAGCGCGTTTCCGACTTTCCCCAGTTCTTTTACGGCACGGACCGTCGTTGGCAATGCATTTTTCCAACTCTTGTTTGCGCACCGTTTTCTGGATCGGTATTGCCGCGCTCGGCCTTGCGGCTGTGCTGGCGTTTGCCTTCCTGTCGCTGCAGGCGTCCCGCAAGCGCTCATCGCAGGAAGAGCTGGAATTCCTCACGCTGTGGCGGCCCCTGCTGCTCGGTTCCTTCCATTCGGCCGTCCCCGCCGCGCTGCCGGTGCTTGAAAGCATGCACCGCCTGCATTTCCTGAAGCTGTGGAACCGTCTGATGCGCGATAGCAGCGCCGAATCCGCGGTCCGATTGAGCGGCATTGCATACGCCGTTGGATGTGCCGCCTTCTGCCGACGCTACCTGCGCTCCGGCAACCGGATCGAACGCATGCTGGCGACGCTGACGCTTGGCCAGCTGCGTGAGCAGGCCGCGTGGGATGCGCTTGTCAATCAGAGCATGTCGGACGATCCGCTGACTTCGCTGCATGCGTTCCAGGCGCTGGTACGCATCGACGCCGGCGCCGCCGCGCAACAGCTGACGCCGCTGATGCTGGCCCGGAACGACTGGCCGGTAGCGCAGCTGGCAACGATCCTGCAGCCGGCGCAAGCTGACTTTCTCTCCCACTTGATCGAAGCGATGCAGGAAACCCGCGCCGCGTACATGCCGCGCGCGTTGCGCCTGGTCGAGGCGCTGCGCTTCTCGCTGCCGCAGGCGAGCATCCGCCAGCTGCTCGATTCGGCTGACAGCCGGGAGGTGCTGATCGGCACGCTGCGCATCATCAACGATGCCGGCTTGCTGCCGCACGCGCGCGCCTATCTGAAACACGAAGACTGGCGCGTGCGCGTGCAGGCGGCCAAGCTGCTCGGCCGCGTTGGCGAGCATGCCGACGTGAACCGGCTGATCCCGCTGCTGGCCGATGCCGAATGGTGGGTGCGTTATCGCGCCGCGCAGGCCCTGGCCGGCATGCCCTTCTTCAGCCGCACCGAACTCGAGCTGCTGCGCAACAACCTGTCTGATCGCTTCGCGCGCGACATGCTGGGCCAGGTGCTGGCGGAAAGGAGCGCATCATGATGGCCCTGCTGTTCTGGGGCGGCGTCGGCTATTTCCTCGTCGCGCATGGTGGCGGCCTGCTGCTGCATGTTGCAGCATGGTCCGGTTTGCGGCGCGTCGAACAAGGCAAGGTGCTGGCCGAACTGCCGCACGTGCATGCGGACATGGAAGCGCCGATCAGCCTGGTGCTGGCAGCGCAGGACGATGCGGCCAGCGTGGTTGCCTCGGTGCGCGCGCTGCTGGCGCTGCACTATCCATCGTTCGAGCTCATCGTCGTCAACGACGGTTCGCGCGACGACACGATGCAAGTCCTGCGTGCGGCCTTCGAACTGCTGCCCTTTCCCGAGGCTTACCGCATCCAGTTGCCGACGCAGCCGGTCGCGCAGATTCATCGCTCGATGCGCCACCCCAACCTGCGCGTGCTCGACAAGGCCGCGGGCGGCCGCGCCGACGCCTGGAACGCCGGCATCAATGCCGCGCGCTATCCGCTGGTATGCGCGCTCGATTGCCGTACCGAACTGCATCGCGACGGCCTGCACCGCCTGACACTGCCCTTCGTCGGCAGCGCCGACACGATCGCGACCAGCGGCATGCTGCATGGAATGGCGGCAGGCGGTAGCGACTGCTGCGCGCGCATCGGTTTCGTTACCGCGTTGCGCACCAGGCTGTTCGCCCCCCTGGGCTGGGCCAGGTTGAACGCGATGCTGGTCGCACCATCCGGCATCCAGCTGCTGCGCAAGGATGCGGCGC
>DATMTZ010000002.1:0-11379 GCA_035563975.1 Oxalicibacterium sp.
CGGCGTGTATGCAGTATTCAGGTCCGGTTCGCGCACCGGTGCGCCGGTTTTCCAGCGGCCCGGCAGATCGGGATTGGAGATGAACGGGCGACCGATGGCGATCAGGTCGCACTTCCTGCTTGCCAGGTCTTTCTCTGCGCGCGCAGTGTCGTAGCCGCCGGAGAGAATCAGGATTCCCTTGAACAACTTGCGGAAAGCGGTCTTGATGGAATCGGGCACGGCTGGCTGGCCCATCGCGGAGTGATCGACCAGGTGTACGTATAACAGGCCGCATTTGTTCAACTGCTCGGCGAGATAGCGGTAATCCGCTTCCATCGCGGGATATGCCGGCATGTCATTGAAATCGCCATACGGTGAAAGGCGAATGCCGACTTTTTCCTTTCCGATGGCGGCGCCAACCGCATCGACCACTTCCAGCACGAAGCGCGCGCGGTTCTCGATGGAACCGCCATAGGAATCGGTGCGCCGGTTGGACGTGGGACGGATGAACTGTTCCAGAAGATAGCCATTCGCGCCGTGCAACTCCACACCGTCGAACCCGGCCGCGATCGCGTTTCTGGACGCCGCGACGAACTCGTCGATCGTTTGCTTGATGTCCCGCATCGTCATTTCTCTCGGCACTGGTTGCGGCTGCATGCCTTTCTGGTCGGTGTACATCTCCCCCGCCGCGGGAATCGCGGACGGCGCGATGATGCGGCCGCCGTCCGGCAGGTTAAGCGGATGCGCAACGCGGCCGCAATGCATCAGCTGCACAAATATCTTTCCGCCACGTGCATGCACCGCGCTCGTCACTCCACGCCAGCCATTGACCTGCTGGGAAGAATAGATGCCGGGAATGCGTGCGTAGCCGATACCATTGGCCGATGGCGATGTGCCTTCGGTAATGATCAGCCCGGCGCTGGCGCGTTGTGCGTAATACGTCGCCATCAAGGCGTTCGGTACGTTGTTGATGGCCCGGCTGCGCGTCATCGGCGCCATGACGATGTGGTTCCGTAATGAGAGTGCTGCGCTCTTGAATGGGGAAAATAAAATGGACAAGGTGGCTTCCTTTCACAGTCAGTATCGCGGCACGCGAATCGTGCAGCACTGGGTATCGGCCATTCTATCGATGCATCGGAAAACACGCTGACGACCGAGAAGAAGTTGATGTTCGGCACTTCCGCCGTCCGGCATGCTGCCATTGCGCGGTCCGGCGGATAGGAAAGCGGCCCCAGTTTCGTGTTGATCACTCTCTCTCACGCATTTGTACGACCGCATCAGACCAGTTACCCCACGTAACAAAGGTTTGCATTTCATCGAACCGATATGTCGTTTTTTCCCCCAATTCTTAAGCTTCCGTAAGGCTGCACGCGCTCATTTAACGAACAATAAAAACAGGATCGGCAAAGCAAAACTTGCCAAGCCGTTGGTGAGAAATCAACAGTAGAGGAGGAGGAAGAATGCGGATCGGCGCTCGGTTGGGATGGGGATTTTCTTCCGTATTGGCATTATTGCTATGTGTCGCGGGGCTGGGCATCCATGGCATGACGCAGTCGAACGATGCAATCCACAAGATCGTCAGCGAGATGGATGTGGAAAAGGCGCTGCTGACGCAAATGACGGACTCCACCCATATCACTGCGACAGTCATTCGTACGGCCGTTTTGTTAACGGACGAAAACGAGATTCAAAACGAGTTGAAAAAGATCGATGCCGCGACTCGGCAATACAAGGATGCCGACAGCGCGCTAAAGCGCTTTCCGCTCGACGAGCAGGAAAAGAACCTGCTCGATCAAATCGACGGCTATGCAAACGCAGCATTGCCGGTCGACGAGCAGGTGATTGCACTGGCCAAGCAAAACAGGGACGACGAAGCGAAGCAACTGCTGATGTCGCGCGCAGTAGAGACGACAAACTCCTGGCAGGATGCGCTGCGAAAGCTGGTCAAGATGCAGTCGGATGAGGCCGAGCAGGCGGAAAAGAATGTCGAAAAGTCCTACCAGACTGCCATGCAGATAACGATGGTGTTGACGCTGCTGGCGGCCGCCGCCGGTGCGTTTATCGCCTGGAGAAGCACGCGTTCCATTACTCGCCCCATCGGGAACGCGGTACTGATCGCACAAACGGTTGCGCGAGGCGACCTGACAAGCACCATCGACACCTCGGGAAAGGATGAAACCGGCGATCTGCTCCGAGCCCTGAAGGAAATGAACGACGGGCTGGTGTCTATCGTCGGCCATGTGCGCGAAGGCGCAAGCACGATCGCGGCCGCATCGCAGCAGATTGCAACGGGCAACCTCGATCTCTCTTCGCGCACCGAAGAACAGGCCAGTTCGCTCGAAGAAGCCGCGGCCTCGATGGAGGAACTGAACTCCACCGTGAAGCACAATTCGGAAAACGCGCGTCAAGCGCATGTGATGGCGGAGAAGGCCTCGAGTCTGGCGGTAAAAGGCGGGACGGTGGTCGACAACGTGGTCCAGACGATGGGCGATATCAACGACTCCGCCAAACAGATTGCAAACATCATCGGCGTCATTGACGGCATTGCGTTCCAGACCAATATCCTCGCGCTTAATGCAGCCGTGGAGGCCGCGCGGGCCGGCGAACAGGGTCGAGGCTTTGCCGTAGTGGCCAGCGAGGTACGCAATCTGGCGCAGCGCTCGGCGACCGCCGCCAAGGAAATCAAGGGATTGATCGGCAGCTCGGTCGAAAAAGTGGAAACGGGAAGCCGCCTGGTGCACGACGCAGGGATCGCGATGAACGAAATTGTCGAAAGCGTTCGTCATGTCTCGGAAATCATCGGCGACATCACGAACGCGACCGGCGAACAAACCTCCGGCATTCAACAGATTACGGAGGCAGTCGCGCAAATGGATCAAGTGACACAGCAAAATGCGGCATTGGTGGAAGAGGCAGCGGCAGCAGCAGCTTCTCTGAGCAATCAGGCGGATGGTTTGGCAAAAGCGGTGAGTGTCTTCAAGCTGCGCCAGGCCTTAGCCGGCGGCGCAGAGACACGCTATAAGGAACTGCCCGCCAACAATAGCGAGCGCTACCTGGAGCATCGGACCGCATAGCGAGACGACTTGCTCATGTTCACCGCTGGGCTGGCTGTTGTGAAGCATCAGCCAGCCCGGACGGCACTGCTTCGAACTTCCGTTTTCCTTACCCGTGCACCCCACGATTGGCACCTTCCAATATTTCAACGATAATTGAAATATTCAATCGGATCGGATCTGCGTGGATACGCAAACTACTCTTCTCGCCCTGACTGGCCTGGCGCAGGAATCGCGCCTCGCCATTTTTCGTCTGCTGGTGCAAGCCGGGCCGGAAGGCATGGCGGCAACACGCATCGGCGATGCACTGGGAATTGCGCCCTCCTCGATGTCTTTCCATTTGAAGGAACTGCTGCACGCCAAGCTGGTGTCCGTGCAACGTGACGGCCGCTCGATGATCTACGCTGCCGACTTCGATGCCATCAATGCGCTGGTCGGCTTTCTGACGGAGAACTGCTGTGGCGGCAATGTGTGCATGCCGACCCGCTCCTGCCAGCCCGCAAAAAAATCCAAAGCCTGACCTGGCCACTCCTTTTCTTCTCTCCATCGTGCTTGCCGCTTCCCTTATTTTTCTGCTGACGCTCATCCTCGTTATCTGGCAACCGCGCGGTCTCGGCATCGGCTGGAGCGCGAGCTTCGGCGCGGTGCTGGCCTTGCTGTCCGGCGTGATCCACCTGAGCGATATTCCTATCGTGTGGCACATCGTGTGGAACGCGACGGCGACCTTCATCGCGATCATCATTACCAGCCTGCTGCTGGACAAAGCCGGCTTCTTTGAATGGGCCGCGCTGCATGTCGCGCGGTGGGGCAAAGGCCGCGGGCGCATGTTGTTCGTGCTGCTGGTTCTGCTGGGCGCCGCGGTGTCCGGCCTGTTTGCCAATGATGGCGCTGCGTTGATCCTGACGCCTATCGTGATGGCGATGCTGATGGCGCTGCGCTTCTCTCCGCAGGCGACGCTGGCGTTTGTGATGGCCGCCGGGTTCATCGCCGACACGGCAAGTTTGCCGCTGATCGTTTCCAATCTCGTCAATATCGTCTCTGCCGATTACTTCAAGATCGGGTTCGCGCACTATGCGTTCGTGATGGTGCCGGTCGATATCGTGTCGGTCGGCATGACGCTGCTCGTATTGATCTGGCATTACCGGCGCGATGTGCCTCCAACGTACGACGTTCAGCAACTGAAGCTTCCGAAGGATGCAATTCGCGACCGCGCAACGTTCATCGCCGGCTGGTGGGTGCTTGGCCTCTTGCTGATCGGATTCTTCTGGCTGGAGGGTATGGGCATACCGGTCAGTGCGGTGGCGGCGGCCGGCTCGCTGTTCCTGCTGATCGTCGCCGCCAGGGGCCACGTGATTGCCACGCGCGAAGTCGTCAGGAACGCGCCGTGGCAGATCGTCGTCTTTTCGCTTGGCATGTATCTCGTGGTCTACGGCTTGCGCAATGCCGGACTGACCGGCTACCTGGCGCACTTGCTGAACGGATTTGCCAGCCATGGCGTGTGGAGCGCATCGATCGGCACCGGCGTGACCACGGCCGTGCTGTCCTCGGTCATGAACAACATGCCGACCGTGCTCATCGGCGCGCTGGCCATCGATGCAACGACCGCGCAAGGCGCCGTGCACGACGCGATGGTCTTCGCCAACGTGATCGGCTGCGATCTGGGGCCGAAGATCACGCCGATCGGCAGCCTGGCCACGCTGCTGTGGCTGCATGTACTGGAAGGCAAGGGCATCCGCATTTCGTGGGGCTACTACTTCCGCGTCGGTGCCCTGCTCACGTTGCCGGTGCTGCTGGCAACGCTTGCCGCGCTGGCGATACGGCTGCACTTCTGACGCTAACAAACGAAGGAACGGACATGACGACGAT
Source organism: Oxalicibacterium sp. (assembly GCA_035563975.1). GTDB lineage: Bacteria > Pseudomonadota > Gammaproteobacteria > Burkholderiales > Burkholderiaceae_D > Oxalicibacterium. The sequence continues at coordinate 4,899 of DATMTZ010000002.1, forward strand.
CTATCACAATCCCGCCTGCGGTACCTCGCGCAATGCCCTGGCGCTGATCCGTAATACGGGCGAAGAGCCGACCGTCATCGAATATCTGAAACAGCCGCCATCACGGGAAACCCTGACACAATTGATCAGGGATGCAGGCCTGTCGGTGCGCGCTGCAATCCGACAGAACGGCACGCCGTATGCAGAGCTTGGTCTGGACAATCCAGCCCTGGATAACGACGCACTGATCGACGCCATGCTCGCGCATCCGATCCTGATCAACCGGCCTTTCGTCGTAGCCGACAAAGGTACGCGACTATGCCGGCCATCGGAACTGGCGCTCGACATATTGAGCAAACCGCAGCGCAGCGGCCTTGCAAAAGAAGACGGCGAACAGATCGTCGATGCCAACGGACAGCGCATCGCAAAACCAGGGTGATCGAAGCCGGTCAGCAAGCCGTTCGGCAATGCAAGCCCAGATCGCGGAACAACTTGCGATTGTCTGCGGTCCTACATGCATCTTGCTTTTCAGCAGCCTTGAACGGCTCGCCGCCATTAGCACGCGCTTACTCGACAACATGATGCGGCAAACAGCACTGTCGCCGTCCGACACGCACCACAACGATGCAAGTGGCGGGTTTCTGTATGATCTGCTCGCGAAATCAATAGAAGCCGATCAAACCACGGCCTTCACGGTTTTTATGGCTGAATCCTTCCGGATCCTTTGGAACGTCGTGCGTGATCCGGAACTACTCAGGGGAGGGCTAGCATGACGCCACAAAACGGTTCGACTTATACGCTTCTATCGAGCGGCATCACCGGTCTGGACGATGTGCTGCGCGGTGGTTTTACCAGCCATCGCTTGTATCTGATCGAGGGTTCGCCGGGTTCCGGCAAGACGACGCTCGCATTGCAGTTCCTGCTCGAAGGCGCGCGGCTGGGCGAATCGACGCTCTACATCACGCTGTCCGAGACGAAAGTCGAGTTGCGCGCTGTCGCCGATGCGCACGGCTGGTCGCTCGACGGCATCCATCTCCACGAAGTTTTGCCGTCCGAGAGCATTCTGGATCCGGCAGAGCAATACAGCATCTTTCATCCCAGCGATGTCGAAATGGGCACGATGACCAGAGACTTGCTTTCCATCGTGGAAGAGATAAAACCCGCACGCGTGGTGCTCGATTCGCTGTCGGAACTGCAGCTGCTGGCTTCCAATCCCCTCGTCTACCGGCGCCAGGTGCTGGCGCTCAAGCAGTTCTTTTCGTCGCGTTCGTGCACTGTGCTGTTCCTCGACGACCGCACGGCAAGCTCAGGCAACCTGCAGGTGCGCAGCATTGCCCATGGCGTCGTCTCGCTGGAACGCATGGCCACCGACTATGGCGGCATCCGCCGGCGGCTGGAAGTCATCAAGTATCGCGGCATCCCGTTTCGCGAGGGACTGCACGATTACAAGATCCAGAATGGCGGAATAGTGGTGTTTCCGCGGCTGGTCGCTGCGGAAACCCGCGAGCTGGTCGAACGCCGCCAGTTTGCGACGGGGCTGGATGAGCTCGACAGTTTGCTCGGCGGCGGCATCGAGGAAGGCAGCAGCACGCTGATCGCCGGCCCGCCGGGCACGGGCAAATCGACGCTGGCCGCCCAGTTCGTTTCCTGCAGCTTGCAACAGGGATACAACGCCGCGATGTTCGTATTCGAGGAATCGGCATCCAATTTCCTGAACCGTGCAGAGGCGCTGAATATCGGCTTGCGGAAGCATTTGGCGAACGGCAGGCTGTCGTTGCGACAGATCGATCCGGCCCAGCTGACGCCGGGAGAATTCGTCCACATCGTCTGCCGGGCGGCCGACAACGGCGCCAAGGTGATCGTCATCGACAGTCTGAACGGCTTCATGCAAGCCATGCCGAACGAGAAGATGCTGGCCAATCACATGCACGAGCTGCTGACGTATCTGGGCCAGCGCGGCGTGGTGACGCTCCTGATCGGCGTGCAGCAGGGTATGCTGGGCGGGAACATGAGCACGAATGTGGACGCCAGCTACCTTGCCGATAACGTGGTGCTGCTGCGCTACTTCGAAGCCGACGGCTCGGTGCAGCAGGCCATTTCGATCTTCAAAAAACGCGGCAGTGAGCACGAACGCACGATCCGGCCGCTGACGATCAATTCAAACGGCATACAGGTAGGCGCGGTCTTACGGCAATTCCGCGGCATCCTGACCGGTGTGCCGCAACTTGTGGAAAAGACGCCGCAGGAAGATAGCGGCCGCCATGACTGATGCGCTGGAGCTGCGGATTCTGATCTGCACGCCGCACGCCAAGGATGCGTCCCTGGCGTCCTCGGCACTTGAACAGGCAGGTTTTTCGTGCACGATCTGCCGCAACCTCGGCGAATTGATGGAACAGATCCACCGCGGTGTCGGCGCCGTCCTCACGGTGGAGGAAGCCTTGCCGGATCTCGTCTCGAGCACGCTGCTCGACTACGTGTCCACGCAAGCTACCTGGTCCGATTTGCCGATTCTGATGCTGACCAAGTCCGGCAGCGAATTGACCTGGGCGCACAATGCATACGAAGGGCTCGGCAATCTGACGCTGCTGGAACGCCCGGTGCGCGCGCCCACCCTTCTTACCGCGGCGCGCTCCGCCTTGCGCGCACGCCAGCGGCAGTACGAGATCCGGCTGGCGGACCAGCGCAAGGACGAATTCCTCGCCATGCTGGGGCACGAGCTGCGCAATCCGCTGGCCCCCATCAGCGCTGCCGCCAGCATGCTGGAGCTCGTGCCCGATGACAGCAGCCGGGTCAGGCTGGCGAGCAGGATCATCGCGCGGCAGGTTGGCCACATGACGAACCTGATCAACGACCTGCTCGACGTGGCGCGCGTGACGCGCGGCCTGATCACGCTCGACAAGCAGGCGCTCGATCTGCGCGACATTCTTTCCGAAGCGGTCGAGCAGGTGCGTCCGCTGATCGACGAACGGCGCCATCGGCTGGCGCTGCATCTCCCGCCGGAAACGGCATCGGTGCTGGGCGACCGCAAGCGTCTGGTGCAGGTCGTCGTCAATATCCTGAACAACGCGTCCAAGTACACGCCCGAAGGCGGCGAAATCGACGCGCGGCTCGATGTGCACGACAAGGAAGTCCGGCTCGACATCACGGACAACGGCATCGGCATGGCGCCGGAATTGATCGCGCATGCATTCGACCTGTTTGCGCAGGCGGAGCGCACGTCGGACCGCTCGCAGGGCGGGCTCGGACTGGGGCTGGCACTGGTCAAAAACCTGGTGGAGTCGCACGGCGGCAAGGTCAGCGCGTCAAGCGGCGGCATCGGGAAAGGGAGCACTTTCAGCATATCGCTGTCGCGGCTCGCCGAGGCGCTGCCGGCACAGAACGGCAGCGATATGCAGCAACTGCTGCCCATGAGCGCCACGCCCCTTCGCATCATGGTGGTCGACGACAATCGGGATGCCGCCAATACGCTGCAGATGTTCCTGAACATGGCGGGGCATAAAACGCTGGTCGAATATGCGGCACACGATGCCATCGAGCGCGCCGGCGAAATCTCTCCCGATGTGTATCTGCTCGACATCGGCCTGCCGGACATGGATGGCCTGCAGCTCGCGCGCACCTTGCGGGCGATGCCGGAAGCAAGCGCATCGACATTTATTGCGATCACCGGCTACAGCCAGGAGCTGGATCGCGAGAAATCGCGCGATGCGGGCTTCGATCACCATTTCGTCAAGCCTATCGATACGCCGCAACTGCTGGCGTTGCTGGCGCAGATCGATGCGCCGTCACAAGAACGCGACTTGTCCTGAACACGACCGCGCCGAACCCTTGCAGCGTATCGATCGGATAAAGCCGCGTTCTTCTGCCGCCATATCGACCCTTTCTACAGAATCGCCTATCCTTGTGGTCACGTAAAACGCCGCGCCCAACCCCGAAGCGCAGCCGCTCAAGACCGGAAAGGAATCAGTAATGAATGCCTTCGTCGCTTTTCTGCACCACGTGCTCTTCGTCGTCATCATGCTGATGCTGTTCGGTGAACTGCTGTTGCTGAAGGAGCCCCTGACGCTGTCTTCCGCCCGCAAGATCCAGCGTTTCGACGCCATGTACGGCGCTGCCGCCGGCCTGATCATCGTGGTCGGCGTGCTGCGCGTGATGTACTTTGAAAAAGGCGTTGACTATTACCTGCACAGTGCGCCCTTCATTGCGAAGATGGCGCTGTTCTTCGCCGCGGGACTGCTTTCCATTTTCCCGACGGTGACCTTTTTGAAGTGGAACAACGCGCTGAAGCAGGGCGCCGTCCCGCTGATGCCCGATACGCTCAAGCGCAGATTACGGCTGGTCCTGCACGCGGAAGCCAGTTTGCTTCTGGGGGTGATCCTGTGCGCCGCGATGATGGCAAAGGGAATCGGCTACGCCGGATGATCATGCAAACGATCGCTACAATGACAGCATGAAACTCGATCACGCCACCATCGTCACGCCGGACCTGGACACGGTGCGGCATTTCTTTTGCGATATCGTCGGCCTCACCGAAGGCGAACGTCCGCCGTTTACTTTCGAGGGCCACTGGCTGTACAAGGACGGCAAGGCGATCATTCACCTGGTGAAAGCGCGCTCGGAGCGGCCGCCCGCCCGTTCGTCGTCGCGCATCGATCACATCGCCTTCCGCCTCGACAACGCTGAATGGACTGCGCTGGCTGCACGCCTGCGCACCGACGGGATCGACCACCAGCAAGGCGAGGTGCCGGGCACCGGCGAACAGCAATTGTTCGTCACGCCCGCACCGGAAGTGACAATCGAATTTGTTACCGCGGCCAGGCCTGCCGCCTGAGTGACCAGCAAACGGAAGCACGCATCAAAGGAGCATGCATGCCCTATCAGAACCTCGGCGACTACGAGATCGAATACGAGGCGGTCCAGGTGCCCGGCACCGAGCAGTGGACGCCCTATCTGACGATCTACGGTCCGTCGAAGAATCCGATGCACCGCAATGTCGTCTTCCCGCGCCAGCAGGTGGCGGTCACGCAAAGCTTTTCCGGCAAGGAAGCGGCTGAAGCGGAAGCGCAGGCAGTCGCGCATACGCTGCTTGGCGACAAGACGGCCTGAGCAGCCGCACCAACCCTATCGTTTTTTCGACGGAGCCGGCGCTGCTTCCTTCAGCACCGGCGTCATCTCGCGCACGGCTTTCAGGAACATGCGCAGGCGGGCGGGATAAAAGCGCGCATGCGGATAGACCAGATACACCGGCAGCGGCGATGCGCGCCATTCCGGCGCGAGATGCAGCAGGCGCCCTTCTTCAATATCGTTCGCCACGATCCAGGCTGACATGATGCCGGCGCCGAGCCCGGCCAGCGCGGCATTGCGCAGCGCATACAGGCTGTCGGTGCTCATGCGCGGGTGTATCGCGAAGCGATGCGTGGCGCCGTCGGACTGCCGCTCTAATTCGACCTCCTCCCGATAAAACGTGCGCAAGGCCAGCCACGGCAGTTCCTGCAAGGCTTCCGCCTGCGCCGGCGCGCGCTTGCCGCGCAGCAGCGAAGGCGCAGCCACCACGATGCGCGGCACATCGAACAGCCGGATTGCCACCACCGACGGATTGTCGACTTCGCCGACCTGGATCGCGCAGTCGATGCCTTCCGCAATGAAGTCAGGCCGCCGGTCGTGCAGCAGCCATTCGACATTGACCTGCGGATGGCGGCGCAAGTAGGCAGTCAGCGGCGCGATCAGCTGATCCTGGCCGAAGGCGTGCGGCACCAGCACGCGCAAAGTGCCTTCCGGCTCGTCCCTGGTACCGCGCAGGTCGGCCTCCATCGACTTCCACGTGTCGATCAGGTCCTTCGCATGCGCAAAACAGCGTTCGCCATCCTCGGTCAGCTTCATCACATGCGTGGAGCGCTGCAGCAGCCGCAGGCCGAGCGCCGCTTCCAGCGTCTTCAGGCGCCGGCTGACGGTCGGCTGGCTCGTGCGCAATTCCCTGGCGGCAGCAGACAGGCTGCCGGTCTCGACGATGCGGACGAAGGTTTGCATCAGCTCGATGCGGTCGACGCCGCCGCTATTCGTGTCTTTCATACGCCTTACGTATAACAAATGTACGTCCGATGCTACTACCAGACATACCATGTAACAAGGAAAATGCAGACCATCGCAATCACGGAGTCCATCATGTTGGTTATGCAGTCTGCAAATACACACGCGGAACCGGCCGCGCCGCCGGCACCCCTGATCCTGTTGCTGGCAAGCGGCGCCGGATTGAGCGTGGCATCGCTTTACTACAGCCAGCCGATGCTCGGCGTGCTCGGCGCCGACATCAAGGCAAGCGACGCGATGATCGGCTGGATCCCGACGCTAACGCAGTTGGGCTATGCATTCGGCATCCTGCTGCTGGCGCCGCTCGGCGACCGCTACGACCGGCGCCGCATCATTCTGACGAAGGCGGTGCTGCTGGCGCTGGCGCTGCTGTTCAGCGCAATCGCGCCTGGCATCGTGCCGTTGCTGGTAGCCAGCC
>DATMTZ010000003.1:0-3125 GCA_035563975.1 Oxalicibacterium sp.
GCCGAGTCCGGCCAAGCACTAGAAAGCGGTGCAAAAAAAAACGCAGCGAATGGCTGCGTTTTTACGGCTTGCCGTTCGCCGCTGGCGGCGGGCTTCCGGGGGGCGAAGAAGCAGCCGGTTCCGGCTTCTTGTTCGGGTCGAGGACCTGCACGAAGATCTCGTTTTCCTTGATCATGCCAAGCTCATAGCGCGCTCGCTCTTCGATCGCGCCTGTACCTTCCTTCAAATCCTGCACCTCGGAACCAAGCTTGGCATTGCGCGCGCGCAGCTCATCGTTTTTCTTCTGCGCAGCCACGACTTGCTGTTCCATGTCCCACACACGCAGCCAGCCGCCCTTGCCCAGCCATAGCGGATACTGGATCAGCACGACCAGTGCGGCAAGGCAGAGAATGATGAGGCGCATGAGCGTGCGGGAATGTAATGCCGGCCGCGTTGAAAGCGGCCGGCGGCGGGATTACTTCAGGTTGTAGAACGCGTTGCGGCCGGGATAGCTGGCGATGTCGCCCAGGTCTTCCTCGATGCGCAGCAACTGGTTGTACTTCGCCATGCGGTCCGAACGCGACATCGATCCGGTCTTGATCTGCAGTGCGTTGGTGCCGACCGCGATGTCCGCGATGGTCGAATCTTCGGTTTCACCGGAGCGATGCGAGATCACGGCCGTGTAGCCGGCGCGCTTCGCCATTTCGATCGCGGCGAAGGTCTCGGTCAGCGTGCCGATCTGGTTGATCTTGATCAGGATCGAGTTGGCGATCTCCTTCTGGATGCCTTCGCGCAGGATCTTGGTGTTGGTGACGAACAGGTCGTCGCCGACCAGCTGCACTTTCTTGCCCAGTGCTTTCGTCAACGTCGCCCAGCCTTCCCAGTCGTTTTCTGCCATGCCGTCTTCGATCGAGATGATCGGGTACTTGTCGCACCAGGTGGCCAACAGGTTGGTGAAATCGCCGGACGACAGCGTCAGGCCTTCGCCATGCAGCTCGTACTTGCCGTTCTTGTAGAACTCGCTGGCCGCGCAATCCAGCCCCAGCGCGATCTGCGTGCCCGGCTCGAAACCGGACTGCTCGATCGCCTGCAGGATCAGCTTGATCGCCGCTTCGTGGTTTTCGACGGACGGTGCAAAACCGCCTTCGTCGCCGACTGCGGTCGAGAAGCCCTTGTCGTTGATGATCTTCTTCAACGTGTGGAACACTTCGGCGCCGTAGCGGATCGCTTCGCGGAAACTCGGTGCGCCGACCGGAATGATCATGAATTCTTGCAGGTCCAGCGTGTTGTTCGCGTGCGCGCCGCCGTTGATGACGTTCATCATCGGCACCGGCATCTGCATCGCGCCGGAACCGCCGAAGTAGCGGTACAGCGGCAGGCCGGATTCTTCGGCCGCGGCTTTGGCGACTGCCATCGATACGGCCAGCGTCGCGTTCGCGCCCAGGCGCGCCTTGTTCTCGGTGCCGTCGAGGTCGATCAGCGTGCGGTCCAGGAAGGCCTGTTCGTTCGCATCCAGGCCCATGATCGCTTCGGAGATTTCGGTATTGATGTTCTCGCAGGCTTTCAGCACGCCCTTGCCCTGGTAACGGCTCTTGTCGCCGTCGCGCAGTTCAATCGCTTCACGCGAACCGGTCGATGCGCCCGAAGGCACGGCCGCGCGGCCCATCACGCCGGATTCCAGCAGCACGTCGCATTCGACGGTCGGATTGCCGCGGGAATCGATAATTTCACGGCCAATGATGTCTACGATTGCACTCATCTATTTCTCCTAACTCAGCTAAATTCTTTGTACGGTTGCATGCGTGCAAAGGGCCTTCGATGAAGGCCCTTCTTCCTGCTTAGGCGGCATTCCTGGACGCTGCTGCCTGATGCGCCAGCGCCGCCTTGATAAACGAAATGAACAACGGATGACCATCGCGCGGCGTTGACTTGAACTCGGGGTGGTATTGCACACCGACGTACCACGGGTGCGCATTGTCGCCCTTGCGCGGCAGTTCCATGATTTCGCACAGCGCTTCGGTTGGCGTGCGCGCCGACACCACCAGGCCGGCATCTTCGACGCGGCCGAGATAATGGTTGTTGGCTTCGTAGCGGTGGCGGTGGCGTTCGGTGACCTTGTCGCCATAGATTTCCGCCGCCAATGTGCCGGGCTTGACTGCACAAGTCTGCGCGCCCAAGCGCATGGTGCCGCCCAGATCGGAATTGACGTCGCGCCGCTCGACCTTGCCGTCATGGTTCTGCCATTCGGTGATCAACGCGACCACCGGCTGTTCGGTATCCGGATCGAATTCGGTCGAATTGGCCTTCGTCAGGCCGGCCATGTGGCGTGCGTATTCGATCAGCGCAACCTGCATGCCGAGGCAGATGCCCAGATAAGGGATCTTGTTTTCACGGGCAAAGCGCGCCGCAGCGATCTTCCCTTCCACGCCGCGCTTGCCGAAGCCGCCCGGCACCAGGATCGCATCGTATTTCGCCAGGCACTGCGGGCCGTTCGCTTCGATCTCTTCGGAATCCAGGTACTCGATGTTGACGCGGCTTTCGGTATGGATGCCGGCGTGGCGCAGCGCTTCGGTCAGCGACTTGTACGATTCGGTCAGGTCGACGTATTTGCCGACCATGCCGATGGTGACCGCGTGCTTCGGATTCTCCAGCGTGTGGACCAGCTTGCTCCACATCGACAGGTCAGCCGGCTTCGGCGACAGGCCGAGCTTGTCGCACACGATGCGGTCGAGGCCTTGATCCAGCAGCATTTGCGGAATCTTGTAAATGGTGTCGGCGTCCCATACCGAGATGACGGCTTCTTCCAGCACATTGGAAAACAGCGAAATCTTGGCGCGCTCGTCGTCCGGAATCGGGCGATCGGCACGGCACAGCAAGGCGTCCGGCGAAATGCCGATCTCGCGCAGCTTTTGCACGCTGTGCTGCGTCGGCTTGGTCTTCAGTTCGCCGGCCGACGCGATGTACGGCACCAGCGTCAGATGCACGAACGCCGCGGCGTTGCGGCCCGCGCGCAGGCTCAGTTGACGCGCCGCTTCGAGGAAGGGCAGCGATTCGATATCGCCGACGGTGCCGCCGATTTCGCACAGGGCCACGTCGTAGCCTTCGGCGCCACGGCGGATGTAATCCTGGATTTCATTGGTGATATG
>DATMTZ010000004.1:0-4561 GCA_035563975.1 Oxalicibacterium sp.
CATGGACATGCGACTATGAATTCTCCCGAAACCATCGGTGAAGAGAAGGCACACTCGCCCGCGCTTCTCACCGTCCGTACCGCAGAAATTTTTGTAGCTCTGGCGCTCGCCATCGGCGCCCTGATCGTCAGCTGGAGCAATTACCAGCTTGGCGCCGGCTGGAACTCCTACGGTCCCGACGCCGGTTATTTTCCCTTCCGTCTCAGCGTCGTCGTGTTCCTGGCCAGTTGCGTCGTGCTGGTCAATGCGATCCGCCACAACGACCGTTCGGCTTTCGTCGAACGGGACCAGGCGCGCCTGGTGGCAGTGATCCTGATTCCGCTGATCGCTTACGTCTTCGGCATTGCCTATCTCGGCATTTACGTGGCGTCGGCCATCTTCATCGCCGCCTTCATGCGTTTCCTCGGCAAATTCCCCTGGTGGAAATCCGCCGTCGTGGGCGTCTGCGTGATGCTGGCGTTTTTCTACATCTTTGAAATTCAGTTCAAAGTGCCGCTTCCGAAGGGGCCGCTCGAAAACTGGCTCGGATACTAAGGAGCGGTCATGGAAGATCTCAATGCACTCATGCAAGGCTTCGGGCATGTGCTCGGGTGGCAGAACATCGGCCTGATGATGATCGGCATCCTGCTCGGCATCGTGGTCGGCGTGCTGCCCGGACTCGGCGGCCCGAACGGCGTGGCGATCCTGCTGCCGCTGACGTTCTCGATGAATCCGACATCGGCCATCATCATGCTGTCCTGCATCTACTGGGGCGCGCTGTTCGGCGGTGCCATCACCTCTATCCTGTTCAACATTCCCGGTGAGGCGTGGTCGGTCGCGACTACCTTCGACGGGTATCCGCTGGCGCAGCAGGGGCGTGCCGGCGAGGCCTTGACCAGCGCGTTCACCGGCTCCTGCATCGGTGCGCTGGTGGGCGTGGTAATCATCACCTTCCTCGCCCCGCTGGTGGCCAAGTTCGCGTTGCGCTTCGGCCCGCCGGAATTCTTCGCGGTCTACTTCCTCACCTTCTGCAGCTTCATCGGCATGGGCAAGGAACCGAAGGCCAAGATCCTGATTGCGATGTGCATCGGCTTCCTGCTGGCTGCAGTCGGCATGGATACGGTGTCGGGGCAGCTGCGCATGACCTTCGGCTTCACGCAACTGCTGCGCGGTTTCGACTTCCTGGTGGCGGTGATCGGCCTGTTCGGTGTCAGCGAAATCCTGCTGACGATGGAAGAAGGCCTGGCGTTCAAGGGCAAGAAGGCAGCGATCGACCTGAAGGTGGTGTTCAAGACCTGGGCCATGCTGCCGCGCTACTGGATGACGCTGCTGCGCTCGTCGGTGATCGGCTGCTGGCTCGGCATCACGCCGGGCGGCGCGACGGCCGCGTCCTTCATGGGCTACGGCATGGCCAAGCGCATGTCGCGCAATGCGGACAACTTCGGCAAGGGCTGCATGGAAGGCGTGCTGGCGCCGGAAACCGCGGCGCATGCGGCCGGCACCAGCGCCTTGCTGCCAATGCTGGCGCTCGGCATTCCGGGTTCGGCTACCGCTGCGGTGCTGCTGGGCGGCTTGATGATCTGGGGCCTGCAGCCGGGACCGATGCTGTTCATCGAGCAGAAGGAGTTCGTCTGGAGCCTGATCGCCAGCATGTATCTCGGCAACATCTCCGGCTTGCTGGTGGTGCTGACGACGGTGCCGCTGTTTGCCGCCATCCTGCGCATTCCGTTCTCGATCATCGCGCCGGCCATCATGGTGGTGTGCGCGATCGGCGCCTTCACCGTGCACAACGCGCAGTTCGATATCTGGCTGATGGTGGCTTTCGGCGTAATCGGCTACATCTTCAAGAAACTGGATTATCCGCTGGCGCCGCTGGTGCTGGCGCTGGTGCTCGGCGACCGCGCGGAAGATGCCTTCCGGCAGACCATGGTCGGCTCCAAGGGCGCGCTGAGCGTGTTCTTCAGCAACGGCCTGGTCGGCACCATCATGGTGCTGGCGATCATCACGCTGGTGTGGCCGCTGGTCAGCGTCGTCATCAACGGCGTACGCCAGCGCGCGGTATTGCGTTCGTCGTCGCAGCCCGGCTGAGCGCGGCAGCGGTAAAAACAAAAGGCTGAAGCGCGATGCGCTTCAGCCTTTTTTCATTGCTGCGCCGTTTGTCGCTTCAGCGCGATGCGGAAGCCTTGCCGCTTTCGTCCTGCTCAGCCGCTTCGCGCAGCACTGCCATCACTGAATCGCGCTTGTCCAGCAGATGCTGGCGCAGGATGCCGGCCAGCTTCTTGCCGTCGCGCGTTTCCAGCGCCTTGATCATCTCTTCATGCTCCTTGATCGCGCGATCCCATTTCTCTTCCTTGAAATTGGATTTGAACCGCAGCGCCAGCAAACGCCGGTTCATCGACAGGTAAATCTGGCGCAGCACCGAATTGCGCGCCGCTTCATTGATCTTGTTGTGGATGGTCTGGTTGCGACTGTAGTAACCCGGCAGGTCGTGCTGCGCGCGGCACACCAGCATCTCGTCGTGCAAGGCCTGGATCGCCGCGATTTCCGGCGGCGAAATGCGCTCGGCCGCCAGCTCGCCGGACAACGCTTCGAGGCCGCTCATCAGCTCGAAGGCTTCCCAGATTTCGGTATCGTTCATCTTCGAGACGAAGGCGCCTCGGTTCGGCACGATCTCGATCAAGCCTTCCGAAGCCAGCACCTTCATCGCTTCGCGCAGCGGCGTGCGCGAAATGCCGAGGCGCTCGCACACTTCCCTTTCATTGAGCTTTACGCCCGGCGCCAGCACGCCTTCGATGATCAGGTTTTGCAGATGTTCCACCACGGCATCGTGCAGGCGTTGCCGTTCGACCCTGGGTAAATCGGGGCCGTTATTTTTTCCATTAACGACAAATGTATTTTGCATACTAAGCCCGTAAAAGTTGGCGTATTTTAATCCAAACTGCCTCGCCTCAGCCTGCTCCTGCCGGCCCTCGCTGCCCGCCTTTTCGTCCCCTGATCCCGGCAACAGCCTCTTGCTGTACGAATTGCAACAAATGACGCGCATGATCGCTTTACTATTGTAGATCGCTCTGATACAGTATTTTGTATGCAAAATTCAATAGTGTAGTTTTTAGGAGAATCTCATGTTGAAACTCGACTTTCATCCGGCCGGCCGTCACTTCCTGCAGATTCCCGGGCCGAGCCCGGTGCCGGACCGCATCCTGCGGGCGATGAGCTATCCGACCATCGACCATCGCGGCCCGGAGTTCGGCGCACTCGGCCTGAAAGTCCTGTCCGGCATCAAGAAGATCTTCAAGACGACGCAGCCGGTCATCATCTACCCGGCCTCCGGCACCGGCGCCTGGGAAGCCGCGCTGTCCAACACGATGAGTCCGGGCGATACCGTGCTGATGTACGAGACCGGCCACTTCGCGACGCTGTGGAAAAAAATGGCCGAAGCGCTCGGCCTCAAACCCGAATTCATCGGCCTGCCGGGTATTGAAGGCTGGCGCCGCGGCGTGCAGGCTGACATGATCGAGGCACGCCTGCGCGCAGACAGCGGCCACACGATCAAGGCCGTGTGCGTGGTGCATAACGAAACTTCGACCGGCGTCACCTCCAATATCGCGGCCGTGCGCCGCGCGATCGACGCTGCCGGCCATCCGGCGCTGCTGCTGGTCGACACCATCTCCGGCCTCGCTTCCGCCGATTATCGCCATGACGAATGGGGCGTCGACGTCACCGTGTCCGGCTCGCAGAAAGGGTTGATGCTGCCGCCGGGCATCAGCTTCAATGCCGTGTCGCAGAAAGCGATCGCCGCCAGCAAGAGCGCCAAGCTGCCGCGCTCGTTCTGGGCGTGGGACGAGATCATCGAGATGAACAAGACCGGCTACTGGCCGTATACGCCGAACACCAACCTGCTGTACGGCCTGTCGGAAGCGCTCGAGATGATCCTCGATGAAGGTCTCGACAACGTCTTTGCGCGCCACCAGCGCCTTGCCGCCGCCTGCCGGCTGGCGGTCGAGGCCTGGGGCCTGGAAATCCAGTGCGCCGATCCGGCTGCGTATTCGCCAGTGCTGACCGGCGTGATGACGCCGGACGGCGTCGATGCCGACCAGGTGCGCAAGCTGATCTACGAACGCTTCAACATGTCGCTCGGCACCGGTCTCGGCAAGATGAAGGGCCGCATGTTCCGCATCGGCCATCTCGGCGAAGCGAACGACCTGACCCTGATGGCCACGCTGAGCGGCTGCGAGATGGGCCTGCGCCTGGCCGGCATCAAGCTCGCCGGCAGCGGCGTGGCAGCGGCGATGGATTACCTGGCCGACCAGAAAGTGCCGGCGCTGAAGATTGCCGCAGCGGCCTGAACGCGCGCATGTCGAAGCATCCGTCCGCTCATTTGCCAAATTCGGCACTCGGCACGCTGCTGATGCAGGCCTACCGTTCCGGCGCCGCCGCGGTGATTCCGCCGGAAGCCGAACCGGCGGATGCGGACGCGGCCTACGCGGTGCAGCGCGAAATCCTGTCGCGCCGCAAGGAGCTGGTCGGCGGCTGGAAAGTCGGCGCGCCGTCACCGGAAGCCGGCATACGCGGCACGCCGCTG
>DATMTZ010000005.1:0-2181 GCA_035563975.1 Oxalicibacterium sp.
AGATGGTGTAGGCGGCTCCAAGCGGCAGCGTACGCATGGCCAGTGCCAGCAACACCACGCTGGCAACCATCGCGGTCAGCGTGATGGCACTTGGCACGATGCGGGTGAACCCGTGCGACTGCTTCATGGAAAAGGCCCACAAAACTTCCAGCAAGCCGGCGATGAAAAGATATATCCAGGCCATATGCCCTCCTTCACATGACCGGGCCGTCCCGGGTGGTTCCCAAAGCGGGGGAGGTCGTCCTCCTCGCGGGCAGGCTATTCGTCGTCGCTGCTGTCCGTCATCAAAGGAATGATACGGGATATCGCTGTACCGGTTGAGCAAGGCTCCTCGTCGAACGCGATGTCGCCATTAGACATCGCCTCGCCGGTTGGCTGCAGATTCATGAAGTTGAACAGATTGCGATCCATCAGGTGCGACGGCACCACCGTCGACAGCGATGAAAAAATATTGTCGACGCGGCCCGGATGCTTTTTTTCCCATTCGCGCAACATGCCCTTGATCTGTTTGCGCTGCAGGTTTTCCTGGCTGCCGCACAGGTCGCAGGGAATGATCGGGAAATTCTTCACCTTCGCGTAGCGTTCGGTATCGGCTTCCTTCACATAAGCCAGCGGGCGGATCACGATGTGCTTGCCATCATCCGATTGCAGCTTTGGCGGCATGCCCTTGATCTTGGCGCCGAAGAACATGTTCAGGAAAAAGGTTTCCATGATGTCGTCACGATGATGGCCGAGCGCGATCTTGTTGCAGCCCAGTTCATCCGCGACGCGATACAGAATGCCGCGGCGCAGGCGCGAACACAGCGAGCAGGTGGTCTTGCCTTCCGGGATCAGGCGCTTGACGATGCTGTAGGTATCCTGGTTCTCAATGTGGAAAGGAATGCCGAGTTCCTTCAGGTAGGCCGGCAGCACGTGCTCCGGGAAATTCGGCTGCTTCTGATCGAGATTGACGGCGACGATGTCGAAATGGATGGGCGCGCGTTCGCGCAGCGTCATCAGGATGTCGAGCAGCGCGTAGCTATCCTTGCCGCCGGACAGGCAGACCATCACCTTGTCGCCATCCTCGATCATGTTGAAGTCGCCGATCGCCTGGCCGACCAGGCGGCACAGGCGCTTGTGCAGCTTGTTGTTCTCGTAGGCGATCTTTTCCGTCTGTTTGACAGTCGGCGCAGCCTGCAACACGGTGTTGTTCATCTCAATCCCCCTTGATGCGGAACACTTCGACACCGACCGAATGGCAATCCGGATACACATCCGGCTTTTCGGTCGACACGCGTGCGGCGCGCACCTTCGGATGCGCGAGCATCGCCTTGATGACGTCGTCGCACAGGGTTTCCTGCAGGTGGATGTGGCCTTCTGCCATCCGTTTGGCGATGGTACCGCGCATGAAGTCGTAATCCACCACTTCATCCAGCGAATCGTGCGTCGGTGTCGACTCGTTCAACGGAATGAACAGGTCGACATTGATCAGCACGCGCTGCTCGCCTTTCTTCTCGAATTCATGCACGCCGATGTTGATCTGCACTTCGTAGTCGCGCAGGAAGAGACGGCGGCAATCGGCCAGCTTGGGGTGGAACAGGAAGGAATTCATAAAATAGCCAAGGAAAAATCAGGGCGCGACGAACATGACGTCACGCTGCAGGGGAATCAAATGCTGGCCGCCATCGACGACCAGCGTGGTGCCGGTGATCGCCGGCGACTCGGCGGCGAAGCAGACAGCGGCGGCGATATCGTCCGGCGTGCTGGAACGGCCGAGCGGCGTGACCTTGTGCGCGCGCTCGAAATCCGCGTCGCTCTGCTCACCGGACACCAGCGTGATGCCGGGCGCCACGCCGACCACGCGTACTTTCGGGGCCAGCGCCTGCGCCAGCATGGTGGTGGCGCTGTGCAGCGCCGCCTTCGACAAGGTATAGGACAGGAAGTCCGGATTCAGGTTGAACAGTTTCTGGTCCAGCAGGTTGACGACTGCGGCTTGCGCGCCCGCCGGCGTGGCGTCGAACAGCGCCTGCGCGAGCAGGATCGGCGCCATCACGTTGGCATGCATGTGCGCGTCGAGCGAGGCCATGGAAAAATCGGCGGCGCTGTCGTAATCGAACAGCGAGGCATTGTTGACGACGCAGGAAACCGGGCCGAGGGCGGCCGACGCCCGTCGGATCAGCGCGCGCACCGCCGCTTCGTCCG
>DATMTZ010000006.1:0-6294 GCA_035563975.1 Oxalicibacterium sp.
CGATGGATCAGCACGTAGATGAAGATCACGCCGATCAGTCCGCGATACAGGATGATTTCGGCGACGGAATACGTCGAGGATGCGAGCTTCACGCACACGCCCATGATCGAGAAGGCGAAGGTGGCGAACAGCATCCAGAGCGATTGCATGATGAAGAGAAAGTGGCGCGAGAAATTAAAAAACCGGGCTGCTCGTCAGCGAGTCAGCCCGGCGTGATATTGCTGCGGATGGGTCAGACGTCGATGTGGCGGCCATACCATTCATGGAAATGCTGCATCCCGTCTTCCATCGGCGACTGGTACGGGCCGACTTCATTGACGCCGCGGTCGAGCAGGATCTTGCGGCCGGCATCCATGCGCAGCGCGATCTCGTCATCCTCTTCGCAGGTTTCCATGTAGGCAGCGCGTTCGGCTTCGACGAATTCGCGCTCGAACAGCACGATTTCTTCCGGATAGTAGAACTCGACCACGTTGCGCGTCTTCTGCGGACCCATCGGCCACAGTGTCGACACAACCAGCACGTGCGGGTACCACTCGACCATGATGTTCGGATACAGCGTCAGCCAGATCGCACCGTAGGGCGGTGCCTCGCCGTTACGGAACTGCATGATCTGTTCCTGCCACTTCTTGTACTTCGGCGAGCCGTGCTTGGCCAGCGCGTGATGCACGCCCACCGTCTGCACGCTGTACTGCTCGCCGAACTCCCAGCGCAAGTCGTCGCAGCTGACGAAGCTGCCGAGGCCGGGATGGAAAGGCTCGACGTGGTAATCCTCCAGGTACACCTCGATGAAGGTCTTCCAGTTGTAGTCACAGTCGTGCACTTCGACGTGGTCCAGCATGTAGCCGCTGAAGTCGAGATCTTTCGTCACGCCAAGCTTGCTCAGCATCTGCGCAACGTTGACGCCGTTCTGCTCGAACAGCAAGCCGTTCCAGTTCTGCAGCGGCGTCTTGGAAAGATTCAGACAAGGCGTTTCGCCGAAATGCGGCGCACCGATCAATTCGCCTTTCAGGTCGTAGGTCCAGCGATGCAGCGGGCACACCAGCGTGTTCGCATTGCCGCGGCCGTTGAACATTTTCGCCTGGCGATGGCGGCAGACATTGGACAGCAATTCGATGCCGTTCTGGTTGCGAACGAGCATGCGGCCTTCGTTTTCCCAGGCGAGCGTGGCGTAGTCGCCGATCTCGGGGACCATCAATTCATGGCCGGCGTAGCGCGGGCCTTTCAGGAAAAGCTGCTGGAATTCGCGCTTGGCAAGCGCGTCGTCAAAGTAGACGCTGACAGGAAGTTGCGCGTTGGAACGCGCCAGTTTGGCGAGACTCAACAGATCGGACATTCCCCACCCCCAAATTAATTTGCACCAACCTAAGAGAGAAAGAATCCGCAAAAACCAAGTTCAAACGAAGTGAAGAGGCAATTTTGGACAGAACGAAAGATTATACCCGAAGGTCCCATTGTCGGGCCAGCCGCACATGGCTTGGATTTCGGAAACCTTTTGCCGGTTTGACATGGAGCGAGCGACATTCGCGCTGTGCCGCGAAGGAGAGGAAATGTGTCCGTTTCGCGACGGCATAGATGGATTGCTCTAAAATAACGGGTTCAACGTTTTTCCTGTGCCTATGTCCAAGAAACCCATTTCAGCGGAGCAGCCGGCGTCCTTCGAAGACGCAATGGCCGAACTGGAGCAACTGGTTGCCCGCATGGAAGCGGGCGAGCTGCCGCTGGAGGCATCGGTCGCTGCTTACAAGCGTGGCTCCGAGCTCGTGAAGTACTGCGCGGCACAGCTGGAAAAGGTGGATAGTCAGGTCAAGATGCTGGAAGGCGACATGCTGAAGCCTTTCAACGTCGATGCTGCCGGGGCGGATGAATGACCGCAGGTTTTGAAAGCTGGATGAAAGCCGTTCAGGCAGACATGGAAAACGCGTTGGCGCAGCATCTGCCGGCGACGGCACAAGCGCCGCAGCGCTTGCACGAGGCGATGCGCTACGCGGTGCTGGACGGCGGCAAGCGCGTGCGTCCGCTGCTGGTGTTCGCGGCCGGCGCGTTGTTCGAAGCAGATAAAACGGAGCTGGCGCGTGCCGCCGCGGCGGTGGAAATGATCCACGCCTATTCGCTGGTGCACGACGACATGCCGTGCATGGACGACGATGCGCTGCGGCGCGGCAAGCCGACCGTGCACGTGAAATACGACGAGGCGACTGCGCTGCTGGTCGGCGACGCCTTGCAGTCGCAAGCCTTCGAGGTGTTGTCGGCCGGCGTGCTGCCGCCGCAACGTCAGCTGGCGATGGTGCGACTGCTGGCACAAGCATCCGGCTCGCTGGGCATGTGCGGCGGCCAGGCGATCGACCTGGCGAGCGTCGGCCTGCAGCTGTCGCTGGAGCAGCTCGAGCAGATGCATCGCCTGAAAACCGGCGCCTTGCTGCGCGCGTCCGTGCTGCTTGGCGCGCTGACAGGCAAAGATTTGTCGGATGGCGAGACGCAGGCGCTGGACGCCTATGCGCGCGCGATCGGACTGGCGTTCCAGGTAGTGGACGACGTGCTCGATGCAACCGCCGATTCGGCCACGCTGGGCAAGACGGCCGGCAAGGATGCGGCGGACAACAAGCCAACCTACGTCTCGATCCTCGGACTCGAGGCGTCGCGCGCGCTGGCGGAAAAACTGTGTGCCGACGCGCATCGCGCGCTGGAACAATTTGGAGAACACGCACGTCATCTGCGCGACATCGCAGACCTGATCGTGCAGCGGAAGGCCTAGCATGACTTTGCTTGAAACGATCAACGATCCCGCCGATATCCGGCAACTGTCGCGCGCCCAGCTCAAGCAGCTGGCCGACGAGTTGCGTGCCTTCGTGCTGGAATCGGTATCGCAAACCGGCGGCCATCTGTCGTCCAATCTCGGCACGGTGGAACTGACGATCGCATTGCATGCGATCTTCAATACGCCGGAAGACCGCATCGTATGGGATGTCGGCCACCAGACCTATCCGCACAAGATCCTGACCGGCCGCCGCGAGCGCATGCATACGTTGCGCCAGCTCGACGGCATCTCCGGCTTTCCGAAACGCGACGAAAGCGTGTACGACACCTTCGGCACCGCGCATTCGTCGACCTCGATTTCCGCTGCGCTCGGCATGGCGCTGGCTGCCAAGACCAAGGGCGAACATCGCCACGCGATCGCGGTGATCGGCGACGGCGCAATGACCGCCGGCATGGCCTTCGAGGCGCTGAACAATGCCGGCGTGTGCGAGGACGTCAATCTGCTGGTGGTGCTGAACGACAACGACATGTCGATTTCGCCGCCGGTCGGCGCCCTGAACCGTTATCTGGCGCGTCTGCTGTCCGGCCAGTTCTACGCAGCCGCAAAGAATGTGGGCAAGAGCGTATTGCCGGGACCGGTGCGCGAACTGGCCAAGCGACTGGAAGAACATGCGAAGGGCATGATCGTGCCGGCCACGATGTTCGAGGAATTCGGTTTCAACTACATCGGCCCGATCGACGGCCACGACCTTGATTCGCTGATCCCCACGCTGCAGAACCTGAAAGGCCTGAAAGGTCCGCAATTCCTGCACGTGGTGACGCGCAAGGGCCAGGGCTACAAGATGGCCGAGGCTGACCCGGTGCTGTATCACGGCCCCGGCAAATTCGATCCGGCCGAAGGCATCAAGCCGGCGTCGGCGAAGAAAGTCACCTACACCAGCGTATTCGGCGACTGGCTGTGCGACATGGCGGCAGCCGACCAGCGCCTGATCGGCATCACGCCGGCAATGCGCGAAGGTTCCGGCATGGTGGAATTCGAGCGCCGCTTCCCGGATCGCTACTACGACGTCGGCATCGCCGAGCAGCACGCGGTGACCTTCGCGGCCGGCATGGCGACCGAAGGCCTGAAGCCGGTGGTGGCGATCTACTCGACCTTCCTGCAGCGGGGCTACGATCAGCTGATCCACGACGTGGCGCTGCAAAACCTCGACGTCACCTTTGCGCTGGATCGCTCCGGCCTGGTCGGCGCCGACGGCGCAACGCATGCGGGCAATTACGACATCGCCTATCTGCGCTGCATCCCGAACATGGTGATCATGGCGGCTTCGGATGAAAACGAATGCCGCCGCATGCTGTCGACCGCGTTTCAATATCCGGGCCCGGCATCGGTGCGTTATCCGCGCGGCGGCGGCATCGGTGCCGCGGTCGGCAAGGATCTGGACACGATTCCGCTCGGTACCGGCGAAGTGCGGCGCGAAGGCAAGGGCGTCGCGATCCTCGCGTTCGGCACGATGCTGGCGCCCGCGCTGCAGGCCGGCGAGGAACTGGACACGACGGTTGCCAACATGCGTTTCGTCAAGCCGCTCGACGTCGAGCTGGTCAAGCGCCTGGCGGCGACGCACGATGCGATTGTGACGGTGGAGGAAGGCGCGATCATGGGCGGCGCAGGTTCAGCAGTGGCGGAAGCGCTGGCTGCTGCCGGCATTGTCAAGCCGATCCTGCATCTGGGCTTGCCGGACCAGTTCATCGACCACGGCGACGCGCATCAGCTGCTCGCCATGTGCGGGCTCGATGCAAAAGGTATCGCCGCAGCGATCCGCCAGCGTTTCGCCAAGGGCGAGCCGCGTCTGGTGGTCAACAACAAGCAATGACAATTTGCGGCCCGCGCGCCGCTTCATCACAGGTTTCACCATGAATTCTCGCGATCTCGGCCTCGCCGCCATTCCCGACGTGCAAAGCACGCCTGATACCCGCCGCATCGCCATTCAGCGCGTCGGCGTCAAGGGCGTGCGCTATCCGTTGACGATCCGCACCGCAGCGGGAATGCTGCCGTCCGTCGGCACCTGGAACATGTACGTCCATTTGCCGGAGCAGCAGAAGGGCACGCACATGTCGCGTTTCATCGCGCTGCTGGAAGGACTGGATGGCCCGCTGGATGTCGCAGTTTTCAGCAAGCTGCTGCGCGACATGCTGCTGTTGCTGGAAGCGCAGGCCGGCAGCATCGAAGTGAATTTCCCCTACTTCATCAACAAGACGGCGCCAGTTTCCGGCGTGCAGAGCCTGCTCGACTACGAAGTCGGCATGCGCGGCGAAATCAAGCACGACGTGGTTGAAGTCACGCTGAAACTGATGGTGCCGGTCACCAGCCTGTGCCCTTGCTCGAAGAAGATTTCCGCCTACGGCGCGCACAACCAGCGTTCGCACATCACGGTCAACGCGGTGCTGGACGGCGAGCTGGCGATCGAGGAACTGATTGCGCAGATCGAGGCGCAGGCATCGTGCGAACTCTATGGGCTGTTGAAGCGTCCTGACGAGAAATACGTGACCGAGCGCGCCTACGAAAACCCGAAGTTCGTCGAAGACCTGGTGCGTGACGTCGCCGGCGTGCTGAACAAGGATGCCCGTGTACTGGCGTATACGCTGGAAGCGGAAAATTTCGAGTCGATCCACAACCATTCTGCGTACGCCCTGATCGAGCACGACAAGCGCGCATAATCGCGACGTCACGTACGCTGGAAAAAGCCGTTCAATATCGATTGAACGGCTTTTTTATTTTCGGTTTTCTCACAAGCGAATCGCAGAACGCTCGGTTGCGTTCAGCCGCGCGTCCTGCCTTGTTCCCATAGCACGTCGCCGCCGCCGGCAAAGCGGTTCAGTACGCGCGACAGCACGAACAGCAAGTCGGACAGGCGATTCAGGTATTGGCGTATGCCATCGTTGATCGTTTCCGTCTGGCCCAGCGTAACGACGGTGCGTTCGGCGCGCCGGCATACGGTGCGGCACACATGCGCTTGTGAGGCCGCGCGCGAACCTGCCGGTAAAATAAATTCCTGCAGCGGCGGCAGTTCGGCATTGTATTTCGCCAGTAGTGCATCGAGCCTCAATACATGCACCTCCTCGATCAACTGATAGCCGGGAATGCATAGTTCGCCGCCCATATCGAACAGGTCGTGCTGGATGGAAACCAGTTCTTCGCGCAGGGCGGCGGGCATGTCTTCGCACAGCAGCAAGCCGAGGTGCGAATTCAACTCATCGACGTCGCCCATCGCATGCACGCGCAACGCATCCTTGGCCACGCGTGTGCCATCGCCGAGGCCGGTGGTGCCGTTGTCGCCGGTGCGCGTGGCGATCTTGGAGAGTCGATTGCCCATGATTCGGAAGGAAAGAAGGAAAGCCGCAAGCATACGGCAATGCCGCTGTAAAAACAAAAAGGCCGGACGTGCCGGCCTTTTTGCGCATGGAATCTTCTATTCCGCCAGTAGCGCGCGGATGTCGCCGGCAATATCGGCGGGTTTGGTTTGCGGCGCGTAGCGCTTGTAC
>DATMTZ010000007.1:0-2361 GCA_035563975.1 Oxalicibacterium sp.
GGCGAGGCTTCCTGGAACAGATGGCGAAAAGCGTCGTAATTCAGCGACGCCACCTTCACCGCGCCCTTGGCGGTGCAACTGGCCATTGCCGGCAGATCCTCTACCAGCGACAGGATGCCGAACAGCTCGCCATCGGCCAGCTCACGTACCTCGTATTCTTCGCCGTCCGCAGTGTCATGGCGCGTGATGCGCACCGCGCCTTGCAGCAGCATGTACAGCGCGCGTCCCTGCTGGCCCTGCTCGATGAAGACGTGGCCGTCGGCGTGTTCTTCCACCTGCAGTTGATCGGCCAGCGCGGCCAGATGCGGCGCCTTGAAGTCTTCGAAG
The DNA here is from genome assembly GCA_035563975.1 of Oxalicibacterium sp. Lineage (GTDB taxonomy): Bacteria > Pseudomonadota > Gammaproteobacteria > Burkholderiales > Burkholderiaceae_D > Oxalicibacterium. Next base: position 328 of record DATMTZ010000007.1, read on the forward strand.
GCCGGCAGGTTTTTCAGAAAGTAGGTGAGGTCCATGGAAATCGTTTTCCCGTTTTATTCGTTATGACCGGACTGCCGCCTGGCTGGCGGCGCGAAAGCGTTTTGCCATCAGGTTGATGAAGTGCTGCAGCAGCACCTGTGAAATCGCTTCGTTCTCGGTAATCAGCTTTTCAAACGTGAGGTGATGCACGCGCAGCAGCTTGCAAGGCGTTTCGGTGGTGATCGTCGCGCTGGCGAGGAATTCGCCGCTCAGCACGGAAATCTCGCCCATCCACTCGCCGGGATTGACGGTGCCGAGCTTCTTCGCCTGCTTGTCGATCTCGATCGATGCGGCCAATGTGCCGTCGAGCACGAAGTACAGGAAGTCGACCGGCATGCGGTCGCGGATCACGATGCGGTTCGGCGCGAATTCCTGCACCGAGGCGCCGTCGAGAAAAACTTCGAGGTTGGCGCGGCCGAGTTCCTGCGCAATGGCGGGGAAGCGCGCTTCGAATTCGGAAACGAGTGTGGCGTCTGGTTTCATGGCGTATAGGCTTTTAGTGTTGTTGTTGCCGGCGATGTGGTTTGTGTATTCGCGGTGTCGCTGAACTGGATGCCGGTGGCGAGGAAGCCGCCGATCAGCAGGATGGGAAACAGCACTGCGGCTACCTTGATGCCGGTCGATGGCGCCGGCGGCGTCGGCCCGTAGTGGTTGGCGTCCTTGCTGCCGGGGATGAACCAGAAAGCGAGATTCACGACTGGCACCAGCAGCAGCAGCGCGATCCAGCCGCCGGTATTGAAGTCGTGCGCGCGCTTGATCGTCAGGATCGTGAAGTAGATCGGCAGCAGGCCGTAGAACAGGACGACGCACATGACGATGTACAGCATGCGGCCCAGTTCACCCAGCCTGACCAGCAGGAAACTGATCAGGAAGACCAGGAAGAAACAAGCCACCAGCGCGCCGAGCGTATTGGCGATGTAATGCGCGCGGCCGAGGCGGCCGCGCAGCGACAGCAGGCGCGCCGGCTTCTGCGAAGGCAATACGGTGTCGAGATTTGCGCTCATGGTCCCACCCATTTGCCGGGGCTCTTGAAGGGCGTCTGCATGCGCACGATCGCCTCGGCCGTGATCGGAATCCGGTATTCGTCCGGGATGTTGGTGCACAGGCGCGTGGTCGAACCGCCGCCTTCGGATGCCAGCATGTCGGCCGCCGTGTTGCCGACTACCGGCACCGACGGCGGATCGATCGCCAGGTTGTAGATCAGCTTGTTCAGGATCGGCACCGCCATCTTGTAGCAATAGGTCACGCGTACCTTCAGCAGGTTGGCGTCCTGGATGTTCATGTTGGCGGAGCCGGAAACGCCGGTGTCGCGGTACATCAGGTTGTCGTTCGGAATTTCCGTGCCCGAATCCGACAGCCCCGAATAGGCGCTCAGCGCGGCCGGTGTCGGATTCACGATCTTGATCCGTGTCAGCTTGGTATCGGTCATCTGTTCGTCGGCCAGCTTCCATGCCGCTTTCAGCACGCTCATGTCGCGCGTGGCGCCCTGGCTGTGCGCGAACAGCGGCATCATGCCCGAGGTCAGGCCGTCGATGATCGCGTTCATCGAGCCGTTGTTCAGCGCGCCCTGGCGGGTGGCGTTGAACACTGCGTAGTTCAGCGTCACCTTGGTCTGATAGATGAAGCCGAACTGGATCGCGCCCAGGATCAGCATGATCAGGATCGGAAAGACGTAGATGTACTCGACCAGCGCCTGCCCATGCTGATATGCGCGGAAGCTGATGACGTGATTTCTCATCGATGCACGTCCGTCGCTGCAGGGTTGGCGCCTTTCGGCGCGCGGCTCAGGCCCTCGAGCGGAATTTTTTCCATTGCGCCGATCAGGCCGTCCAGCTTGGCGCGCAAGGCGTCGTCGCCCTTGACCAGCGCGTAGGACTGGATGAACGCTGCCCACGCCTGGCGCACGCGCACCACGCCGAGGTTGTGCCAGACCTTCGCATCGGTGCTGTTGAGCATCAGCGCCTTCTGGTAAGCATCGATCGCCTGGTCGGGGCG
>DATMTZ010000008.1:0-3438 GCA_035563975.1 Oxalicibacterium sp.
GGCAGCGCCGCGTTGCGCGGCGGCGACTATTCGCGTGCGCTGCACGAGTTTTCGGCAGATGCAAACAAGGGCGATGCCCGCGCGCAAAACGACTTGGGCGTGATGTATGAAAAGGGCCGCGGCGTGCCGGTCGATTACGTCAAGGCGATGAGCTGGTACCGCAAGGCGGCCGCACAGGGCTTTGCGCCCGCCGAGACCTCGATCGGCTACTTCTACAGCGAAGGCCTCGGCGTCCCGCGCGACGACGCGCAGGCCATGAGCTGGTATCGCAAGGCCGCCGCGCAGGATTTCGCGCAGGCGCAGAACAATATCGGCGCCATGTATGAAAACGGCCGCGGCGTCGCGCTCGACCCTGCGCAGGCGGCGGAATGGTATCGCAAGGCCGCCGACCAGGGCCATGCGTCTGGCCAGACCAATCTTGGCTTCCTGTATGCGCGCGGCAAGGGCGTCGCCAAGGACGATGCGATGGCGGTGGAACTGTACCGCAAGGCCGCGGCGCAGAATTTCCCGCTCGCGCTGAACAACCTCGGCTTCATGACCGCGCAGGGACGCGGCGTTGCGCAGGACGATGCCGCCGCCGCCGCACTCTATCGCAAAGCGGCCGACCTGCAGTTCCCGCTGGCGCAGTTCAACCTGGCGAAGGCCTACGAAAACGGCAAGGGCGTACCGCAGGATGACGCGCAGGCGCTGCGCTGGCTCAAGCGCGCCGCCGGCAACGGCTACAAGCCGGCGATGCGTTACCTGGCGCAGGTCTACACGCGCGGCTTGCTGGGCCAGCGTGCGTCGGCCGATGCGGCACGTCAGTGGAGCGACAAGGCGCGCTGATCTCCGGCCTTGCAAGACGACGATCGCCGGCAGAGGCGCGCAGTTGAGCAGCAGCGGCGGCCCGCGGTTGTGAGAAAGGGCCAACCGCTGAATTCGATAACGCGTCTTGCCGCTTCCCGCAGCTGTTCTCCGGTGCGTTCGCGATGCACTAGGCAGGCATGAGCTGCGCCGGGATCCCGATATTTTCCGATGATTCAGTATTAACCGATGGCGTTGCAGTACCGCGTTGAGGAGCGGGACGCCGTCGTGGCGGTTCGAGAACAGGCGGCATATAACAACAAGAAGGGGACACATGAAGCTGCACGTGATGGGATGCGCCGGCGGCATCGGCGGACGCGAAAAACTGACGACCTGTTTCAGGCTCGATGACGACATCCTGCTCGACGCCGGCACCGGCGTGTCGCGCATGGACATGGCGCAACTGGTGAAGATCGATCACATCTTCCTGACGCACTCGCATCTGGACCATGTGATCGGCCTGGCGTTTCTGCTGGATTCGGTGCTGGGAAAACGTGACAAGCCGGTGATTGTGCATGCCAGCGAGAAGGTGATCGCGACGCTGAAGACACATATGTTCAACTGGCTGCTGTGGCCGGATTTCGCCGCGATTCCCGATGCAGAGAACGCGATCATGCGCTGGCAGCCGATGGCGCACGAGGAAGTCGTGGAAGTGGGCGGCGGCAGGACGATCCAGTCGATCGCGGTCAACCACACGGTGGAGACGGTTTCGTACACGGCGCGCAGCAAGGATACGGCTTTCCTGTTTACCGGCGACATGGTGAGCTCGCCTGAACTGTGGCAGCGTCTGGCAGCCGACAGCCAGCTGCGCGCGGTGATCATCGACTGCTCGTTCCCGGATGCGGAAATGTGGCTGGCCAAACTTTCCAAACACTTCTGTCCGCAACTGCTGGCCGAGGACATCGGCCCGATGCCCTACGAGATGCAGTTTCTGATTACGCACCTGAAGCCGGGGCAGGAGGAGCTGATCATGAATCAGTTGCAGGGGCACGACCGGAAACGCCTGTTCACTTCGCTGAAGGGCGGGGACGTGTTCGAATTTTAAAGGCATGAAGCCTCAAGGGAGTTGCGGCCGGAAACGCGCCGCATGAAGCAACGATGATAAAAGCGCTCAATTTCAAGGTCCCCGAGTTCAAGGTGCCCAGAATGTTCCGCCGGAAGAGAGGATTCCGGCTGCACATCACAATCACGCTGGTGTTCGTGCTGCTGAGCTTGCCGGTCACGATCATTTTCGGGGTGATTACCTATCGTTCCAACCAGCAGTTGATCTCGGACCACACCGATCGCTTCATCGAGAAATCGCTGACCGAGAATGCGGCGGATGCCAACAAGCTGTTCGGCGCCATGCTGAACACCGTCCGCACGGCGTCGACGCTGATGCGCGACAACTCCGACTACTTCATGGCCGACTCCTCGTCCGACTACCTGCAGGAAATCGTCATCTCCAAGCCCGGTATCTATGCTGCTTACGCCACGTTCGAGGACGGCTCCTTCCACCAGGTGCGGCGCGCGATTCCGGGCGAGCACATCCTGGGCAAGGCGATTCCGCCGACCACGCAATTCGTCAGCCGCTTCATCGATGCCAGCAGCGGCACCGATGTGCAGGGGCAGCTGACCGATTCGTATACCTTCCAGGCGCCGTGGGGCGTCACGATCGGGCAGGATACCGGCCCTGCGGTCGATGATCCGCGCCTGCGCCTGTTTTACAAGAATACCGCCAGGCTGAAGAACGCCAGTATTTCGGACCCGTATGTGCTGTCGGATCTCGGCAAGCTCGGCATCACGATTTCTGCGCCGGTGCTGAACGGCGACCGACTGGTCGGCGGCATGGCGATCGACTATACGCTGGAAGCCATTTCCGCCTTTCTGGCTGAAAACCGGACCACGCCGAACAGCATCACCATCATGATCGATGGCAATGGCGGCATCGTCGCGCATCCCGACTATGCGCTAGGCGTCAGCGTCAAGGACGACCAACCGGTGCGCAACCGCATCGACAAGCTGCAGGACCAGCGTGTCCTGGCTGCACTGGGCGAGCGCCTGCGCACCGGCAAGGACACCTTCACCTTCCGCGCCGGCATCGAGAATACCGAGTATCTGGCGCTGTTTGCCGATCTGCCGAGCGAGTTCGGCAAGCCGTGGGAGACACTGACCATCACGCCGACCAACGATTTCGTCGGCGACATCCATCGCGCCAACCGCAATATGGTGATCTTCAGCGTCGCAGCCTTCCTGTTGCAGATCGTACTGATCTACATGATCTCGCGCATGATCGCGCGGCCGATCGAAAAGCTGGCGAGCGAAGTGATGAACATTCGCGAATTCCGCTTCGACAAGATGACGCGCATCGGTTCCTCGATCCGCGAGATCCGCTACCTGAGCGACGCGATTGCCTTGCTGGAGCGCGCACTGCAATCCTTCGCGTCGTACGTGCCGACCATGCTGGTCAAGCAACTGCTCGAATCGGAGCAGGGCACCAAGCTTGGCGTCGAGAGCCGCTTCCTGACCATCCTGTTTACGGATATAGAGGGATTTTCGTCGTTGTCCGAGTCGGAGCCATCGCAGCAGTTGCTGACGCGCGTCTCCGACTATTTC
>DATMTZ010000009.1:0-10770 GCA_035563975.1 Oxalicibacterium sp.
GGGCGATAGATCTCGATCCGGTCATGTTCGCGCAGCACCGTATCCAGCGCCTTCAGCTTGCCGTAGATGCCCACGCGCATCACGCTGACGTCGATTTCGGGCGCCTGTTGCACGATGCCACTGTCCTTGATCGCCTGCAGAACGGACGTACCAGGCGCGACATTCAGATCGAGCAGGAACTGCCTGTCCGGCCGCGCATAGCAGAGCTGGACATGCACGCTTCCCTCAGCCATAGACCACCTCGGCGCGCTTGCTGAAGGAATCGATGAAGCTGTTGGCGATCATGTTGAAGACCGGCCCGATGATCTGCTCGATCAGCTTGTTGGAAAATTCGTACTGCAGGTCGAACTCGATCTTGCATGCATCCTCGCGCAGCGGCTTGAACTGCCAGGTGCCGTGCAAATGCTTGAACGGCCCCTCCAGCAAGCGCATCGTCATCGATGAAGGACGGACATTGGTATTCTCCGTCGTGAAGCTCTGCCGAACGCCGTGGTAGTTGATCTTCAGCGTCGCGATCAGACGCCCCTCCTCGCGTTCCTTGACTTCCACACCGCCGCACCACGGCAGGAACTGCGGATAATCCTCCACGCGATCGACCAGCGCGAACATCTGTTCCGCGCTGTAACCCAGCAAAACCGTTTTATGCACTACCGCCATCGAATGCCAACCGTTTGATAAAATCGCAAGTTGTTTATTTTAACCGAGCGCCCAGCCGAACTCATGAGCATTGTCGACAACAGAAAAGCGTTCCACGATTACTTCATCGAGGAGCGCTTCGAGGCGGGCATCGTGCTGGAAGGCTGGGAAGTCAAAGCCATACGCGCCGGTCACGTGCAACTGAAGGAAGCCTACGTCGTTGCGCGCAATGACGAAATCTTCCTGTTCGGCTCGCACATCACGCCGCTGGCCACCGCTTCCACCCATGTGACGCCGGATCCGGTGCGCACCCGCAAGCTGCTGCTGAAAGCCGACGAAATCAGCAAGCTGACCGACAAGGTGCAGCGCGCCGGTTACACGATGGTGCCGCTGAACCTGCATTTCCAGAAAGGCCGCATTAAATGCGAAATCGGCCTGGCCAAAGGCAAGAAGCAGCATGACAAGCGCGAGAGCGAGAAAACCCGCGACGTGCAGCGCGAAATCCAGAACGCGCTGAAGCAGAATCGGCGCTAGGCGATCTGATCGTCAGGCGGCGATCAAACTTTTCCGCCCTGCGATTTCACGACCTGCAGCGCACTGGCGATCAGGCCGCTCATGTCGCTCAGGTTGGCCGGCACGATGACCGCATTGTTGGTCTTCGCCAGCTTGCCGAAGGCATCGACATATTGCTCAGCCACCTTCAGATTCACCGCATCCAGACCGCCCGGTTCGCGAATCGCGGCGGCCGTCTTGCGAATCGCTTCCGCGGTCGCTTCCGCAATCGACAGGATCGCCGAAGCCTCGCCCTGCGCGCGGTTGATCGCCGCCTGCTTCTCGCCCTCGGAACGCGCAATCGAGGCTTCGCGTTCGCCGGCAGCGATATTGATCTGTTCCTGCTTGCGCCCTTCGGACGCTGCGATCAACGCGCGCTTCTCACGCTCCGCGGTGATCTGCGACTGCATCGCATGCAGGATTTCCTTTGGCGGCGTCAGATCCTTGATTTCATAACGCAGCACCTTCACGCCCCAGTTCGCGGCCGATTCGTCGATCGCATTGACCACGCTGTGGTTGATCAGGTCGCGTTCCTCGAAGGTGCGATCCAGCTCCATGCGGCCGATCACCGAACGCAGCGTGGTTTGCGCCAGTTGTGAAATCGCAGCAATGTAATTCGACGAACCGTAGGATGCACGCATGGCATCCGTGACCTGGAAGTACAGGATGCCGTCCACTTCGAGTTGCGTGTTGTCCTTGGTGATGCAGACCTGCATCGGCACATCGAGCGGAATTTCCTTCAGCGAATGCTTGTAGGCGATGCGATCGATGAACGGCAGCACGATCTTGAGTCCCGGCCCCAGCGTGGCGTGATACTTGCCGAGCCGCTCCACGATCCACGCATGCTGCTGCGGCACCACGTTGAACGTCTTGGCGACGAACACGATGACGACGAACAGCAGAAAAACGACTGTCATGCTATCGGTACCGAACATATCGACTCCTCATGCAAATGCCGCCGGCAGGCGGCACGGTTCAACGGCTGTTGACGACGATCAGGCGATTGCCGCGCACTTCCCGGATCATGAAGCTGCCGGCAACGGCATCGCCGGCGGCCAGTTCGACGTCCCACATGGCGCCACGATACATCACGCGTGCCCGCGCCGGCGCATCGGGGCCGATGCGCCATTCGCCGACTTCCACGTTTTGACCGATATCCAGGTTGACGTCCGGATCATGTGCCGCATCGATCGCCGACTTGCGGCCAAAGCGGCTGCGCCAGAGTATCGCGGTTGCCGCGACGGCAACCACGGCCGCCAGCACGCATTGCAACGTACCGTTCGCGCCACCCAGCGCAACGATACCGCCGACGGCGGCGCCAATGGCGATCATCAGCAGGTAAAACGTGCCGGTCGCCATTTCCGCCACCAACAACACGCAGGCGGCAGCAAACCAGATCATCCAGTTGCTCATCTCACGTTCCTCATGTCATGGAAAACAAAAACCCTCGTACTCCGTAGGGCAGCGAGGGTCGAGAAACCACGATAAAACTTTTTTTGGTGTTATCTGGCGATTTTGTACAGTCTAGTGCAAAAAACTGCAGCAGGAGAAGCGTTCCACGCAGGAATGGCGCCCAAAACGCACAGATTTACAACAAACGCCATGCTCAGCGGCGCGTCGCCTGCCTGAGCTGCTCGAAGAAGCAGACGGCCGCGCTGGCCGCCACGTTCAGCGACTCGATCGCCCCCAGATGCGGGATCGCAATCTGATGCGTCGCGCGCTCCAGCAGCGATGGCGCCACGCCCTGCCCTTCATGGCCGAACAGCCAGGCCACCGGTTGGGTCAGGTCGAGATCGTACAGGTGCTGGCCGGCATGCGAACTGGTCGCCACGACCGGCACGTCGGACTTGCTCAGCATATCGGCAAGATCGACGCCTTCGAAAATCTGCAGGAAGAAATGCGCACCCATACCGGCGCGCATGACCTTGGGCGACCATGCGAAGGTCGTACCCGGATTGCAGTAGATCTGCCGGATGCCCGCGGCTGCCGCACTGCGCACGATGGAGCCGAAATTGCCGGGGTCCTGCACGTTGTCGAGCAGCACTGCCGATTGCGACAGCCGCTGCGGCACCGGCATGGTTGGCGTGTCGATCACGAACAGCAGGTCGATGCCGTGTTCCACCTGGCTGAGCGCGCGAAAGAGCGGCTCCGGCAGCACGATGCATTGCGCCGTTCCGTCCGCGCACACGGCGGCGATATGTGCCGCCTCGGGATGGGTCAGCGCTTCTTCGCTGACCACGCACAGCGGCGGCTGGCCGATCTTCTGCAGATAGGTCTCGCACAGGTGCACGCCGTCCAGCAGCGTGCGTCCGGCACGGCGCCGCGCCTGCGAGCTGGTGGCAAGCAGCTTCAGCTCCTTGTAGAGCGGATTGTCGCGGGAAGAAAGGTTCTTGCGCGCCATCAGAACGCCGCGCTGTCGTTGATCACGATATCGACCGACACCGATTCGCCCAGCAAGGCGCGCACCGGCGCATACGACTTGCGGTGAACCGGCGACACGCCGTGTATCGTCAGCCGCTCCAGATGCAGGGCGGTCGGATAGCCCTTGTGCTGGTCGAAGCCGTATTGCGGATACGTGAGGTGCAAGTCGCCCAGTGCGCGGTCGCGCGCAGTCTTGGCGAGGATCGATGCAGCGGAAATTGCCTTCACCTTGTCGTCGCCCTGCACGATCGCTTCCGAGCGCACCTGCATCACGGGACAGCGATTGCCATCGATCAGCGCCAGCGTCGGCGGCACGTGCAGGCTTTCGACCGCGCGGCGCATTGCCAGCATGCTGGCCTGCAGGATGTTCAGCGTGTCGATTTCTTCTTCCGATGCCTGTGCGACGGCCCACGAGATCGCACGTTCCTTGATCTTGATCGCCAGCTCTTCGCGGCGCGCTTCGGTGAGCTTCTTCGAATCGCGCAGACCGCGGATCGGCCGCGCCGGATCGAGTATCACGGCGGCGGCAAAGACCGGTCCCGCCAGCGGGCCGCGGCCGGCCTCGTCAACGCCGCAAATGATTTCGCCGGCGTGACTGAACAGCGGAAGACTGGGGGATGGCTTTCTCGGCATGGCGCTATTCTAGCCTTCAGTTGCCGCGCCGCGAATGATCGATCAGCTCAAGGACCGCGCGTGCACCTTCGGCCGCCGTATCGCGTAGCAGCGTGTGATGCATCTCGGTAAAGCGGCGCTGCAGCCGTTCGCGATTCGCATCGTCCTGCAACTGGAACCACAGCGCATCGGCCAGCGCCTGCGGCGTGGCAGCGTCCTGCAGCAATTCCGGCACCAGGAATTCGCGCGCCAGGATGTTCGGCAAGCCTATCCACGGCTGGTATGCCATGTGGCGGAGCACGTGCCACGACGCCGCCATCATCTTGTAGGCGATCACCATCGGCTTCTTGAACAAGGCCACTTCCAGCGACGCCGTACCGGACGCGACCAGTACCGCGTCTGCCGCAGCCAGCGCCACATGCGATTTGCCATCGATGACCTCGAGCGGTACATCCTGCAAGCCGGCCTGCGTCACCAGCTCCGTGAAATACCGGCGCTGCGTCTCGCCTGCCATCGGCGCAACAAAGGTAAGCGACGGGTCGCGCTGCAGCAGCAATTTCGACGCTTGCACGAATGCAACCGCGTTGTACTTCAGTTCCGACATGCGGCTTCCCGGAAGGATCGCGATGACCTTGGCATCACCGGCAAGATTCAGCGCGGCCCGCGCCGCCGCCTGGTTCGGTTCAAGCGGGATGACTTGCGCCAGCGGATGGCCGACATAGGTCGCCGGGATGCCGGCCTCGCGGTAAATCGCTTCCTCGAACGGGAAAATCACCAGCATGTGCGAAGCGGCGCGTGCGATTTTCTTGATGCGCGCACCGCGCCAGGCCCAGATGGAGGGGCCGATGAAATGCATGGTCGGGATGCCGGCCGCTTTCAGTTGCGCTTCCAGCCCGAGATTAAAATCCGGCGCATCGACGCCGATAAACACCGATGGCCGCTCGGCCAGCAGGCGATCGCGCAGCGCGTTCTGGATACCCTTCAGCTCGCGGTAGTGCGCGAGCACTTCGAACAGGCCGCGCACCGACAGCTTTTCCATCGGCCAATCGCTGACGAAACCGTATTGCGCCATGCTGGCGCCGCCGATGCCGTGCATAGTGGCGTCCGGCAGTTGCGGACGCAGGCCGGACAAGAGGCGTCCTGCCAGCAGATCGCCGGAAGTTTCGCCGGCGACCATGGCAATGACCATTTTTTCCATTGGCTCAGCGGATGATGCCACGCGCCGAGGATGCGATGAATTCGCGCAACTGGCGCAGGCAAGCGGCGGCATCGGGGGATTTTTCCTCTTCCGCCTGCAAGGCGGCCTTGGCTTCCTCCAGCGGCAGCCCGGCACGATACACCAGGCGGTAGCCGCGCTTGATGGCCGCAATCTGCCCGCTGCTGAAACCGCGGCGTTTCAGGCCTTCGCTGTTGATCCCCGCGGGAACCGCGCGATTGCCGGCGGCCGTGACGAAAGGCGGCACGTCCTGGCTGACCGCCGCGGTGAAGGCCGTCATCGCATGTTCACCGATGTGGCAGAACTGATGCACCGAAGTAAAGCCGCCGAGGAAAACCCAGTCGGCCAGGTGCACGTGGCCGGCCAGCGTCGCGTTGTTGGCGAGGATGATGTTGCTGCCGAGCTGGCAATCGTGCGCGATGTGCACGTAGGCCATGATCCAGTTGTCGTTGCCCAGGCGGGTGACGCCGGCATCCTGCGCGGTACCGAGATTGATCGTGACGCATTCGCGGATCGTGTTGCGGTCGCCGATCTCGAGGCGCGTCGGCTCGCCCTTGTACTTCTTGTCCTGCGGCGCGGCGCCGATCGAGGCGAACTGGAAAATCTGGTTGTCGCTGCCGATCGTGGTGTGCCCCTCGATCACGACATGCGGCCCGATCCGGGTATTGGCGCCGATCGATACATGCGGCCCGATCACCGAATACGCGCCGATTTCGACCGATTCCGCGATGCGCGCGTTCGGATCGACGATCGCAGTCGAATGAATCAGGGCCATTACTGCCCCGCAGGCTGGCTGGCGTCGTTGATGGTGCGCATCGTGCACATCAGTTCGGCTTCGAGTGCGACCTGGCCGTCGACGGAACCGACCGCCTTGTATTTCCAGATGCCGCGCGCATTGCGCAGAATTTCCACATCCATCTTCAACTGGTCGCCCGGCTCCACCGGACGCTTGAAGCGCGCGCCATCGATGCCGACGAAATACACCACGCTATTGTGATCGGGCTTCTGGCCCATCGTCAGGAAAGACAGCAAGGCAGCCGTCTGCGCCAGCGCCTCGATCATCAGCACGCCGGGCATCACCGGCTTGTGCGGAAAGTGGCCGTTGAAGAATTCCTCGTTGGCCGTGACGTTCTTGAGAGCGGTAATCGACTTGCCCGATTCCCAGGTCAGCACGCGATCGACCAGCAGCAGCGGATAACGGTGCGGCAGGTATTCCTTGATCTGGTTGATGTCGAGCGTCTTCATTTCGTTCATTGCTTGATTAGTCATTCTTGTCGTCGCTCAAATTCTTGAGCGTTTTTTCCAGTTCGCGGATTTTCTCACGCATCGACGCCAAATTGCGTACGATCACGGCAGATTTTTCCCATTCCGCGTTTTTTGCCAGCGGGTAGAAGCCGGTGTACTGACCTGGTTCGCGTATCGAGCGCGACACCATGCTGCCTGATGAAATATGCACATTGTCGACGATCGTCAGGTGCCCCAGCACCATGGCCGCGCCGCCGAAGGTGCAATGCTTGCCAATGATGGCGCTGCCGGCAACGCCGACGCAGCCCGCCATCGCGGTATGCGCACCGATGCGGCAGTTGTGGCCGATCTGGATCTGGTTGTCGAGCTTGACGCCGTCCTCGATGACGGTATCGGTCAGCGCACCGCGGTCGATCGAGGTGTTGGCGCCGATCTCGACGTCGTTGCCGATACTTACCGCCCCGGTCTGCGGGATCTTGATCCAGGCGCCGCGCTCGTTGGCGAAGCCGAAACCGTCCGCGCCGATGACCGCGCCGGAATGGATGATGCCGCGCTCGCCTATGCGGCATCCGGCCAGGAAACTGACACGCGGATGAAATTGCGTTCCCGCGCCCACCTGCGCGTCGCGGCCGATGAAGCTGCCGGCGCCGATCACGCAGTTCTCGCCGATATGCGCGCCCGCTTCGATCGTCACGTGCGGACCGATGCTTGCGCTCGTCGCCACCTGCGCGTCCGGATCGACCGCCGCGCTCGGATGGACGCCCTGCCTGGCCGGTATCGCATTCTGCGCGGCAAACCATTGCGCGGCATGCGCAAAGTACGCATAAGGATTGTCGACCACAATGCGCGCACCGGCCTGAATGTGCGCCAGCGCTTCGTTGTCAGCGTTCGACAAAATCAAAGCGGCCGCGCGGGTCTGCGCAGCCTGCTCCCTGAACCTTGGATTGGATAGAAACGTGATGTGCGATGCATCCGCATCGCTTAGCGGCGCGATGCCGATGACTTCGACATCCGCATCGCCGATCAGTCGGCCCCCCAAGCGTTCGACCAATTCTCCCAGTCGAGTGCCCATCGTTGCCTTTTCTGTCTGGATTACTGCGTTTTGTTGAGCGCCTTCAGCACTTTGTCAGTGATGTCGATGCGCGGACTGATATACACCGCTTCCTGCAGGATGAGGTCATATTTTTCGGCTTCGGCAATCTGCTTGATCACGCGGTTGGTGCGATCGATCACGTTGGCCATTTCCTCGTTGCGGCGCTGATTCAGGTCTTCGCGGAACTCGCGCTGGTTGCGCTGGAATTCCTTGTCCATATCGGCCAGGTCGCGTTGACGCTTGGTGCGATCGGAATCGGACAGCACCGGCGCGTCCTTATCCAGCTTGTCAGCCGCAGCCTTCAGACGGGCGGCCTGATCCTGCAATTCCTTCTGGCGCTTGGAAAATTCCTGCTCGATCTTGGCCTGAGCCGCCTTATAAGGCGCCGCTTCACGGAAGATGCGTTCGGTGCTGACGACACCGATCTTCATCTCTTGCGCTTGCACACCGGAAACAATGAAAAACGCTGCGACAAACAATGTCACAGATTTCAATCCCATCGAAAATTTAGTTAAAGACTTCAAAATTGTTCTCCGCGTTCTGATTGCGATCATGACGATTCGCTATTATGCACCAAGGATCAAAAGCCGGTACCCAACTGGAACTGGAAGGTCTGCGTGTGATCGCGATCCTGCTCCGGACCATCGGTCTTCGCATTCAGCGCCTTGCCGTAACTCAGCTTGAGCGGACCGATCGGCGACACCCAGCTGAAGCCCACGCCGGCCGAATATTTCAAATCGCCGCCGATGCTCTGGGTTTCATCATACACATTACCGGCGTCAAAGAATGTGAACCAGCGCAAGGTGCGGTCGTTGCCCGAACCCGGGAACGGGAACTGCCATTCGACGTTGGCCACCAGGCGCGAGGTGCCACCCAGGGCGTCGCCGTTGGTATCCTTCGGACCCAGCGACGAACCTTCGTAACCGCGCACCGAACCGATACCGCCGGCATAGAAATTCTTGAAGATCGGGTAAGGATTGCTGCCGAATGCCCTGGCGTAACCGATCTCGCCATTCAAGGCCAGCGTCGTATTGCCCAGCGGCTGGAAGTACTGATGCTGGTAGCTGGCGCGATAGTATTTCAGATCGCCGAGCGCGGAAAGCTCGAAGTTCGCGCGCTGGTAACGTCCTTTGGTCGGGACCAGTGCGCTGTCGCGGCTGTCGCGCTGCCAAGCGGCGGTCAGCGGCACGCCGGTCGTGGTCGCAGAGAACGTACCCGAGTCGGAGCCGATATCGAAATCGGGATTGAAATCGTGCACGAACTCGCGGTAACGCAGCGGGCTCGTCTCTTTATCGGTGTCATTGGGGACGTTCTGGTACACCTCGACTTCGGTCCGTTCAACACCGGCGCCAAAGAACACCGTATCAAGTTCGGTGAACGGCACGCCGAACTTCACGTTACCACCCATGGTACGGACGCGATAATCGCCGGTATTGATCGATGGCGGTCTTGTTGTGCGCAGGAACACCTCGTAGCTGCGGCTGATGCCGTCATCCGTGAAATACGGATTGGTACTGGACACCGCAATCGTCCGATAGAACTTGCTGGTATTGACATCTACGCCGATCGTATTGCCGCTACCGAACGCGTTTGCCTGGTGGATCGAGCCGGTCAGCGATACGGAGTCGCTACTTGAAAAGCCCGCACCCAATGCGATGCTACCGGTCGGCTTTTCGGTCACTGCCATGTTGACGTCGACCTGATCGGTCTTGCCCGGCACGTCAGGCGTTTCGATCTTCACATCGGTGAAGTAATTCAGACGATCGACACGGTCGCGCGACAGCCGGATCTTCTCGCCGTCATACCAGGAATTTTCGAACTGGCGGAATTCGCGGCGGATCACTTCGTCCTTCGTCTTCGTGTTGCCCGAAATATTGATGTTGCGAACGTACACGCGGCGGCCCGGATCGATCAGGATATTGAAGGCGACTTCCTTCTTGTCGCGGTCGATTTGCGGATTGGCGTTCACGTTGGCAAACGCATAGCCGAAATTGCCCATGCGTTCGGAGATGGCCTTGACGCTGGCATTGAGCTTTTCTCCGGAATAGACATCGCCCTTCTTCAATTGCACCAGCGATGCCAGCTCTGCTTCGCGTCCAAGCATTTCACCGTCCAGTTTGACGCCGGAGACCGTATATTTTTCGCCTTCGCTGACATTGATCGTGATGTAGACATCTTTCTTATCGGGAGAAATCGACACCTGTGTCGACTCGACCTGCATCTCCAGATAGCCGCGATTCAGGTAATACGATTTCAGCGCCTCGATATCGCCAGCCAGCTTTTCCTTCGAATACTGGTCGGTCTTGGTATACCAGGTGAACCAGCCCGGCGTACGCAGCGTGATCTGCTTCAGCAGGTCCTTCTCGCTGTATGCCTTGTTGCCGACGATATTGATGTTCTTGATGTGCGAGACATCGCCCTCGTCGACCGCGAAGTTGATCGATACGCGATTGCGCTCGAGCGGCGTGACCGTCGTGGTGATCTGCACGTTGTAATAACCGCGCGACAGGTATTGGCGCTTCAGTTCCTGTTCAGCGCGGTCAAGCAATGCCTTGTCGTAGATGCGCGATTCGCCGAGACCGATTTCCTTCAATGCCTTGGTCAGCGTGTCTTTGTCGAATTCCTTGATGCCGGAAAATTCGACGCTCGCGATCGCCGGGCGCTCTTCCAGGAACACGACCAGCACGTCACCTTCTGCCTCGATGCGCACGTCCTTGAAGAAGCCGGTGGCATACAAGGCCTTGATCGCGGTTTCCCCCTTTTCGTCGGTGAAGGTATCGCCGACGCGCACAGGCAAGTACGTAAACACCGTACCCGGTTCGGTACGCTGGATGCCTTCAATTCGGATGTCTTTGACCTTGAACGGTTCGACTGCCAATGCATGGCCGGAACAAACGGCGAAGGCGGCGATAGCAATAAGACGACGGGGGAAAATCGGCACTGAGAAATGCTCTGAGTATAATTTCATTGGCTATCGTTGACTGTCAGAATCGAG
>DATMTZ010000010.1:0-4233 GCA_035563975.1 Oxalicibacterium sp.
AGGGATTTTTTTGCGTCGCCGCTACGCCGCTAAAACTGTTCCCACTCGTTCGCGTTCGACGTAACGGGCGCCGCCTCGCGCCGGGCTTTCGGCGCGGCAACCAGCGTGCGGCCGGCGTTCCGCGAAGAAGGCAGGCGGGCAGCAGGAGGGTTCTTCGCGACACTCGGAATCGGTGCCGCCTGTTGCGCTTCAAGTCTGAAGACGCTGACCAGGCCGGAAAGATTCTGCGCCTGTTCCTGCATCGATTCGGATGCAGCGGCGGACTCTTCCACCAGCGCGGCATTCTGCTGCGTCACTTCATCCATCTGCGCGATCGCCTGATTGATCTGCTCGATGCCGGCGGTCTGTTCGCTGCTCGCGGCCTGAATTTCGCCCATGATGTCCGTCACACGTTTGACGCTTTCGACGATCTCCTGCATCGTCGCACCCGCCTGATCCACCAGCCTGGCGCCATTGTCGACCTTGCCGACGGAATCGTCGATCAGCGTCTTGATCTCCTTGGCAGCGGCAGCCGAACGCTGCGCCAGATTGCGCACTTCCGAGGCGACGACGGCGAAACCGCGCCCCTGTTCGCCGGCACGCGCCGCTTCGACTGCCGCGTTCAGCGCCAGGATATTCGTCTGGAAGGCGATGCCGTCTATCACGCTGATGATGTCGACGATCCGGCGCGACGACGCATTGATCGCACCCATCACGTCGACCACTTCCGATACTACCGCGCCGCCGCGCATCGCCACATCGGATGCAGTCGCCGCGAGTTGATTTGCCTGCCGCGCGTTGTCCGCGTTCTGCTTGACGGTGGAGGTCAGCTCTTCCATCGACGACGCCGTTTCTTCCAGCGCGCCAGCCTGCTGTTCGGTACGCGCCGACAGATCCAGCGTGCCGGCGGCGATTTGCGAGGATGCAGTGGCGATCGTGTCGGTGCCCGCGCGCACCTGGCCGACGATGGTGCTCAGCGAATCGCGCATTGTCTTCATCGCGAACAGCAGGCTGCTCGTGTCGTTCTTCCTGGTCGCCACGTCCGCTTCCAGATCGCCGTCTGCGATGCGCCGCGCAATCTCGACCGCGTGCTCCGGCTCGCCGCCGATCGAGCGCTCGATGTTGCGGATCACCAGCAGCACGATCGCGGTCAGCGCCACGCCGATTGCAGCCAGCATGGCGATGGCACGCCACAGATCGCGCATGAATGCCTCGTCGAGATCATCGATGTACAAACCGGTCATGAAAGTCCAGTCCCACGGCTTGTAGCCGAGGTCGTACGAAAGCTTCGGCATGGGTTCATGCTGGCCCGGCTTGGCCCACAGGAAGCTGGTAAAGCCCATGCCGCTGTCCCGCACGACTTTCAATGCATCCAGGTAGACGGCGGTCCCATTCGGGTCCTTGAATTCCGCCACGTCGCTGCCCACCAGTTCCGGCTTGAACGGATGCATCAGCACCGTGTGCGAATCAAGCACCGTGAAATAACCGGAAGCGCCGTAGCGCAAAGCCTTGATGCGCAACAGCGCCTGCTTCCTGGCCTCCGCCTCCGGCATCGCACCGGATGAAGCCAGGTCGCCGTACTCCTTCGCAATCGACAGCGCGGTTTCCGATACATCGCGCAATTGTGTCCTGCGTTCTTCCATGCGCAGCGATCGGGTTGCACTGACATTGAACGCCACAACCACCAGCAGGCAGATCCAGCTGACGATCAGGGGAAGAAAAAGTTTGCGTCTAAAAGTAAGTTTCATGGAGAAGAATCACTGAAGCGGAAAAAGCATCCGCGACTGCAGCAGCGTGCGGACGCGGGAGTGTGATCGGACGGGTTACGCCGCCATTTCGGTCAGCCCCATATCGTCGCTTGCCATGAAGCGGTCGATATCGAGCAGGATCATCATGCGGTCATCGACCGTGCCGATGCCGACAATGTGCTCGGTCGCGGCGCCGGTCCGGATATCGGGCGCAGGCTTGATCTGCGCCGGATCCAGCGTGCTCACGTCCGATACGCTGTCGACCACCATGCCGACCACGCGCCCGCCGGTGTTGATGATGATGACGACCGTGAAGTCGTCGTAGGCAGGCGACGGCATGCCGAATTTGATGCGCATGTCGATGATGGGAACGATGATGCCGCGCAGGTTGATGACGCCCTTTACGAAGTCCGGCGCATTGGCAATGCGCGTCACCGCGTCATAGCCGCGGATTTCCTGCACGTTCAGAATGTTGACGCCGTATTCCTCGCCGCCGAGCCGGAAGGAAAGCACTTCCATCTCGGCGACGCCCGCCGTGGCTTGATGCCTGATCATGATTTTTCCGTGTTGCGATGCAGGTTCGCTGCCCCTGCGTTGTTGAAGTCGTTACTGCGCGCAAAGAATATCAGCGCCCCGTTGCATCGTTAAGGTCCGACAGCGATAGGAAAAATGCATGCTTAAAGCACAGCACTGTTTTGTCCTGCACAAACCGATTCATGCAGCGAACAGAAGAACGAATGGCCGTGTTTTGTTCAGCACAAAATAAAGCTGTCGGAAAAAGACCGTCAGGAATAACAGCGCACGTTTGTTGCTTCAGGCCAACGCAAGAAGATCCTCAGGCATGCCGTTCGCGCCAGGCGCGCAACGTGGCGTCGATGCCGGACAGCGACACGATATCCGCCAGCTCATTCGGCAGCGCACCGGCCGTCGCCGAGTTGGCGCCGCCTATCCAGATCGCCGGCGTATACGGCAATGCGGCACGCAGGGAAGAAAGACGCTGCACCAGACGCATGCGCGGATGGAAGGCGCTGAACGACATCGCCACGATATCCGGCCGCAATGCTGCCACCGCGGCGGCCAGCTCGGCAATCGACAAGCCTACGCCGAGCTGGATGCATTTTGCCTGCTGCGCGACCAGCAGCGCTTCCACCATCAGCAGACGCATGCCGTTCGCTTCGCCGCTCAAGGCGGCCAGCACGACCTTCGGCGTCTGCGCGTGCGCCTGGACCGTCGACAATGACTGGTGCAGCAGCGACGCCGCAAGCTCCGTATACGCGTGTTCGGCCCACGCCGGCAATTGTCCATGCTGCCGCGCCTGCGTTACGGCGGCTGTCAGGGGTCCCATGACTTCCAGCACGAAGCGGCGCAAACCCAGATCCAGCAACTGATACTGGAGCCGGCCGCGCAACTCGGCGAAGCAGCACCGGCTCAGCAGCAGGATGGCGGCCGCATGCGCAGCCGGCATCGCTTCCGCCTGTCTGCGCTGCGGCGTGCCGCTCAAGGATTGAAGAAAGGCATCGTCCGCCAGGATCTTCCCTGGCCGCTTGCCCTGGTCGATCAGTTGCCGCACCAGGCGCAAGCGCTCGACCTGCTGCAGCGTATAGACCCGATCGCCGTGCCGGTCGCGCGACGGCAGCGGAAAGCCATAACGCTTTTCCCACATGCGCAAGGTCGCTTGCGCAATTCCGGTCTGCTTTTCGACATCGCGAATCGGGATCAGCGGGGCAGACGGCAAATCGTGCTTCGTAGCTGACCTGGCCATGAGCCTTCCTTCCGGGAATGTCCTTGTTCGAAACGGCAGCGCGCCGCTGGCAGTCCGGTTAGAGCGGAATCCGGCGCAGTAATTCATGCGGCGCCATCGCATCCGCCCGCGGGAACGGAAATTGAACTGTCGTGCATGGCGTCAGTCGATATTCATGAAGCCACTCATTATGGAGACGCATCATGAAGCACATCCTGACGCTGGCCTGCCTTTGCGCGCCACTGCTGTGTCACGCCAGCCCGGCCGGACAGCAGGAAACCGAGCAGCAACGCGAGTGCGGGAAGGAAGCAGGCGGTAAAACCATCAATGCACGGCCGGGATCGATGTATGACTGCACCGCCGGCAAGTCCACGCAGGAACCGATGAGCGGTTCGCAAGGCGCGCAGCATGCGAAGCAAAAGGCTTGCAAAACCGAAGCGATGCAGGAACCGGAAGGCCGCGCGCGCCAGCACTACATCGAGCAATGCATGCGTAAAAAATAAAAGCCGGCAACCCGTGCCATAGGCAAACAGCGGCAGCTGCGGCAGCTGCAAAACGGCGGTAAAGGAGGAAATATGAAGAATAAATATCTGTGGATCGCGGTCATCGTGTTGATCATCGCGTGGACGATGTTCAGCTACTGGTAGGTACATGACCGTCGGCCAGCGCGAAAGCGTGAGCCGGCGCTGAAACGATGTCGCGTCCGTCACGAACGCCGCTGCGCTATTTCTGCGACAGGATCCATTTCACCAGCGTGTGCGCTTC
>DATMTZ010000011.1:0-8447 GCA_035563975.1 Oxalicibacterium sp.
GTCGGAGAAGGTGCCCGAATCGCCTTCGTCGGCATTGCAGGCGACATATTTCTGGTCGGCTTGCGCGACCAGCACGGTCTTCCATTTGATGCCGGTCGGGAACGCGGCGCCGCCGCGCCCGCGCAGGCCGGAGTCGGTGACCTGCTGCACGATCGCAGCGGCATCCATCGTCAACGCCTTTTTCAGGCCGACGTAGCCTTCATGCGCCAGATAATCGTCCAGCGAAACCGGGTCGGTGATGCCGACGCGCACGAACTGCAGGCGTTCCTGCTTTTTCAGGTAAGGAATTTCCTCGACCAGGCCGAGCGCTTTCGGATGCTTGCCACCGGTATGGAAGCCGGCGTCGAACAGGCCGGCGACTTCATGTTCTTCGATCGGACCGAAGCCGATACGGCCGGCGTCGGTTGCCACTTCGACCAGCGGCTCCAGCCAGAACATGCCGCGCGAGCCATTGCGCACCAGCTTGATGTCGATGTTGCGCGCCTTTGCTTCCCTGGCGATCGCGGCGGCGGTTTCGTTGGCGCCCAGCGCCAGCGCGGTCGAGTCGCGCGGAACAAAAATAGTGATGGTCATTGCACACCCCGCTTGCCCTGGATCAGGCGATTGAATTTTTCCTTCGAGACGCGCGCATACAGGTCGTCATCGATCTGCACCGCCGGACCGCTGGCGCACTGGCCGAGGCAGTACACGGTTTCCAGCGAAAACTTGCCGTCGTCGGTGGTGCCGTGAAAGTCGCAGCCGAGCAATTCCTTCGCGTGATCGGCCAGCGATTCGCAGCCGCGCGCCTGGCAGGCTTCGGCCCGGCAGATCTGCACGACGTGCTGGCCGGACGGATGCTGGCGGAAGAAGTGGTAATAAGTGATCACGCCGTGCACTTCCGCGCGCGAGATGTTCAGGCCGTCGGCGATGGCCGGCACGGCGCTTGGCGGAATGAAACCGACCGCGCTCTGAATATCGTGGAGAATCGGCAACAAGGCGCCAGGCATGGACTTGCGCTGTGCGATGATCGACTCTACCTTTGCCATATCGAATTGTTGGGTGCTCATGAAGCGGCTCCTACCGACGACATCGATGGCAATGCGACATGCCGCGAGGTCGTGAAATCAAACGTGACCATACTGCTTCCTCGAAAAAATTTAGCTTGTATATATGCTTTTTGTAGCATATAGTTGCAGGCAACCTATTGCAACGGCTGCACGTTAGCACCGGGAAAAGCCAGCTTCAATAGGCTATCTTTTGCATAAATTCGTCACGCCGCGTAAACGCTACAGTTCACGACATAGGCTTTTTTTGACATATGTTCAAAGTCATCATCAACCCGCACTGGGAGATCACGCACGACGCCGACGACCCGCTCGATACGGCGGTGTTGCTCGGCCTGCTGATGTCGATCCAGAAAACCGGTTCGATTTCGAAGGCGGCGACGCTGGTCGGCCTGTCCTACCGCTACTCGTGGGGATTGCTGCGTGACGTGGAGAAATTGTTCGGCACGCCTTTGCTGAATACCGACCGCGGCCGCGGCACCACGCTGACGCCCCTGGCTGAAAAACTGATCTGGGCCGATCGCCGCGTGCGCGCGCGCCTGTCGCCGACGCTGGAAAGCCTGGCCTCGGAACTCGAAACGGAAATCGGCAAGACGCTGATCGGCAAGACCAAGCCGCTGCGCCTGGACGCCAGCCACGGTTTTGCGGTCGATGCCTTGATGCACCAGCTGACGGAGGCCAACCTGGCGGTCGACCTGCGTTATCGCAACAGTACCGACGCGGTGGCGGCACTGTCTCGCCGTGAATGCGACCTGGCCGGCTTTCATGTGCCGCTTGGAGAATTCGAAAAGAAAGCGGTCGAACGCTACGCGCAATGGCTGAATCCGCGCGAGCATTGCCTGGTGCACCTTGCCGTGCGTACGCAGGGTTTGATGGTCTCGCCTGGCAATCCGAAGAAAATTACCGAATTGCACGACCTGACTCGACCCGGCGTGCGTTTCGTCAACCGCGCCGCGGGTTCGGGCACGCGCATGCTGCTCGAACTGATG
Source organism: Oxalicibacterium sp. (assembly GCA_035563975.1). Taxonomy (GTDB): domain Bacteria; phylum Pseudomonadota; class Gammaproteobacteria; order Burkholderiales; family Burkholderiaceae_D; genus Oxalicibacterium. The sequence continues at coordinate 2,033 of DATMTZ010000011.1, forward strand.
CTGGCCGGCGCCAATATTTCGCCGAACGACATCGAAGGTTATCCGAGCAATGAATTCACGCATTCGGCCGTCGCTGCCTACATTGCGAGCGGCATGGCGGATGTCGGCGTCGGCGTGCAGACTGCTGCACACCGCTTCGCGCTGGACTTCATTCCGCTGGTAAAGGAACGCTATTTCATGGCGCTGCCGATATCGATGATGGAAGATCCGCTGATCCAGCACGTGGTGACGGTCGTGCAGTCCGGCTATTTCCGCAAGGTGATCAACGGACTGGTCGGTTATGACGCGACTGATACCGGCAAGATCCTGCTGTTGTCCGAGGCCTTCGGCCAGATCAAGCAGCCGGCAACGCAGCCGGGCTGATTCCCGCGTTCATTGCCGTTATCGCAGGATGGCAACGCCCTTGATTTGCGCGTAGACCGGGCAACCCGGTTGCAGCCGCATCGCGACCGCCGACTTGCGCGTGATGCGCGACAGCAGCCGCGCACCGTTTGCATCCAATCCCACCATGACTTGCCCGCTGCCGTCGTCGACGACCTCGGTCACCGTCGCCGAAAGGATGTTCAGGATGCTGCTGTCCTGCGATTTGCCCAGACTGAGGCTGACGTCGCGCGCCTGTATGCGGATGCGAACGGCTTGCCCGATGTTGGCTTCCTGCTGCGTCAGCAGCAAGTCGCCGCCGGCAAAGCGCGCGCTGCTTAAATGGAAGGCTGCGTCGTGCGCCGTGATGACGGCGGCGATCACCGCGGCCGCCGCATCGCCATGCGCAATGTCAAGATCCAGCCGCGTCAGCAATTCGTTCGTTGCGCCGCTGGCGGTGACCTTGCCGTCATCGAGCAGCACCAGATGATCGGCCAGCCGCGCCACTTCATCCGGCGCGTGGCTGACGTATACAACGGGAATGTCGAGTTCGTCATGCAGGCGTTCGAGGTAGGGCATGATCTCGGCCTTGCGTTTCACGTCGAGCGCAGCCAGCGGTTCGTCCATCAGCAGAACGCGCGGACTCGTCGCCAGTGCGCGCGCAATCGCCACACGCTGGCGTTCGCCGCCGGACAGCTTGTCCGGCTTGCGCGGCTTCAGATGGCCGATGTCCAGCAGCTCGACTACGTGATCGAGCGGTACCCGGCGCGCGGATGCGGCGATGCGTCGTATGCCGTATTCGAGATTGCGCTGCACGTCGAGATGCGCAAACAGATTTGCTTCCTGAAACACGTAACCGATCGCGCGGCCATGCGTCGACACGAAAACGCCGCGCGCATCGTCCTGCCATACTTCGCCGTTGATATCGATGCAGGCGTTTGACGCGCGTTCCAGCCCAGCCAGCACGCGCAGAAAAGTCGTCTTGCCCGAACCGGACGGGCCGAACAAGGCCGTCACGCCGCGCCCCGGCAGCTGCAGGTCACAGTCGAGCGAGAAGCCGCGGTAGCCGACCTGGAAGCGCGCGCGGATGCCGATGCCGGAATCAGGCGTCGCGCTCATGTGCGTCGTCCAGTCGGATTCAAGGTGTACAGCGCGACCAGCACCAGCAGCGCGAAGGCCACCATGCCGGCAGAAAGCCAATGTGCCTGCGCGAATTCCAGCGCCTCGACATGATCGTAAATCTGCACCGACACCAGGCGTGTTTTGTCCGGGATGTTCCCGCCTATCATCAGCACCACGCCGAACTCGCCGACGGTATGGGCGAAGCCCATCACGATCGCCGTCAGGTAGCCGGGTTTGGCGAGCGGCACCACCACGCTGAAGAAAGTATCGAGCGGCGAAGCACGCAGCGTGGCCGCCGCTTCCAGCGGACGTTCGCCGATGGCTTCAAACGCATTCTGGATCGGCTGCACGACGAAAGGCATCGAATACACGATGGAGCCGACTACCAGGCCGGCAAAAGTGAATGGCAACGTGCCGAGTCCCAGTGATTGCGTCAGCTGTCCGCCCGGACCGTTTGGCCCGAGCAGCACCAGCAGATAAAAGCCGATCACGCTGGGCGGCAGCACCAGCGGCATCGCGACCAGGGCGCCGACCGGTCCCTTCAGCCACGAACGCGTGCGCGCCAGCCACCACGCGATCGGCGTGCCGATCAACAGCAGAATCAGCGTGGTGAGGCCCGCGAGCTTGAGCGTCAGAACAACTGCGGCAAGATTGGGATCGTTCAGCAAGATCGGCAGGCGTGTTACGGATTACAGATCATAGCCGAAGGAACGGATTACGGCCTTTGCCGGTTCTGATTGCAGATAGGCGGTCAAGGCGCTGGCGGCCTTGTTGCCCTTGCCGTGCGCGAGGATGACGGCATCCTGCCGGATCGGCGTGTGCAGATCGGCAGGCACGATCCAGCCCGAGCCGCTCCTGATCCTGCCGCTTTCATAGACTTGCGACAGCGCGACAAAGCCGAGATCCGCATTGCCGGTCGACACGAAGGTGAAGGTCTGGCCGATGCTTTCACCGGTGACCAGTTTCGATTGCAATGCATCATACAGGCCGAGCTTGTTCAGCGTTTGCACCGCAGCGGCGCCATAGGGCGCGAGCTTGGGCGATGCGATCGCGAGATGCGCAAAATGGCCCTTCCTCAGGATGTCGCCCTTGGCATCGACGACATCCGCTTTCGGCGACCACAGCACCAGCTTGCCGGTCGCATAAGTGAAACGCGAGCCGGCGACGATGCCGTTTTCCTTTTCCAGCTTGGCCGGCGTTTCATCATCGGCGGCGAGGAACACATCGAACGGCGCGCCATTCCTGATCTGCGCGTAGAACTTGCCGGTAGAGCCGAAGGACAACACGGCCTTGTGGCCGGTGGCTTTCTCGAAATCGGCGGCGATCGCTTGCATCGGCGCAGTGAAGTTGGCCGCAACGGCGACCTGCACTTCATCGGCAAAGGCGGAAGCAGACAGCGCCAGCAGGCCGGCAGATAGACGCGTCAACAGGCGTGGAAAAGTGTTCATGGCGATCTATGGTTGAAGTGGATAAACCTTATGCCGGCACCGCGAGAATGATGTGCGATGCCTTGATCAGCGCCGACGCGCGCATGCCATCCTTCAGGCCCAGCGTCTTCACGCTTTCATTCGTGATGATGGCCGCCACCGTCTTGCCGCCGGGCAGTTCGATCACGACCTCTGCATTGACCGCGCCTTCCTGGCAGCGCACCACTGTGCCGGACAGGCAGTTGCGGGCGCTGGTCCTGATGTTCTCTTCGACGGCAAGAATGATCCACTGCGCCTTGATCAGCGCGTAGACTTCGCTGCCTGCCTCCAGCGCAAGATGCTCCGCGCTGTCGTTCGTGATGATGGCCGCCAGTTGCGCGCCGCTGCCGATGTCGAGAATCACCTCGGCGTTGACCGCGCCGTGCGTCACGCTTTTCACCGTGCCGAGGAACTGGTTGCGCGCGCTGGTCTGCATGTCGAATCTCCTGCTCATCCGGTAGTACTGGTCGAAATCGTCCATCATGCGGCCGACCGCGGACGGCACCGAAGCCCATTCCCGTTCGAGCCGGCGATAGGTCGCCACCACGCGGCGGCCGTATTCGGTCAGGCAGGTGCCGCCGCCGGTGGTGCCGCCCGGCTGCCGGACCACCAGCGGTTCGCGCGACAGGTTTTTGATCGCTTCGACCGCCTGCCACGCAGCCTTGTAGCTCATGCCCATCGCGGTCGCGGCGGCCGAAATGGAGCCGGACACATCGATGCGTTCCAGCAGTTCCAGATGGTCCCAGCGCTTGCCGCGTGGTCTGGACAAGCCTTCGAGTTTGATCGGCGCTTCGGGTTTGCTCATGACGCTCGTGATTGCTAAGCGAAAAGCGCCACTATACACGTTATTACTTTTAACGACATAACGACGCCGGCAGCGTTGTGCACGAGTCGAGGCCGCACCGGTCGGTGCCGAGAAGGCCGCTTCCGCGGTTTATCGGTCGATATGGACGGCCGCGCGTGGCCTGCGAATGGGGCGCTATCGCCGGGCGGACGCGATCACTTGCTCCGCCAGGCGTTCCGCCTTGTCGCGGTTCTGCCGCGCCTGCTTCTTCCATTGCGCGATCAGATCGGCGTTCCGCGCGCTTTTCGCGGAGGGATCATCGGCAAAGCGGTCGGCAATGCTGGAGGCTTGCACCGCGTTGAAGGGCATTGCGCACGCCAGCTGCCGGGCCTGGCGCGCCTTCTCCTTCAGGGAGGAATCGTTTGATGTCTGTGCCAGCTTCTCGGCCTTCGCGATCGTCTTCAGCGTGTCGCGCAGCTGCAGTTGCGTGTCGGTGATCAGCGCGTCGAACAGCAGCTTGTCCAGGTTCTGCCGCGCAAGCGCATGCCTCGCGTTGAACACGAAAGGAAGCGGCGTGTCGGCGGTGAAGGGATCGAAGTAGCCTTCCGGTTTGCTTGCGTATACCGAAGGCCGCGCCGGGAGTCTGCGGATCGCCGGGTCGAACAACAACTTCTGTCCTTCCGGCGACAGTACGAAGCTGACGAAAGCTTCGGCCTGCTGCGCGTGCGGCGCCTGTCGCATGATCGCCACCTGTCCCGGCGAATAGCCGTTCACGCCCGGATAGACGAAGCGCATCGGCGCGCCCTTCGCGATCGCGGCATTGATGAAGAAATCGATGGACAGGCCGACGCTGGCCTTGCCCGTGCCGATATCGGCCGCAATATTGCCGCCGCGTTCGCCGAGCAGCTGCGCATTGGCGCCGATCGCATGCAGAATGCCCCAGCCGCGTTCCCAGCCGTAGCTTTGCAGCAGGACTTCGACCATCATCGGCGCGAAGCCGACCTTGCTCGGTTGCGGAAAGATGATTTCATCCTGCCAGGCCGGATCAGTCAGATCGGTCCAGTCCTTCGGTTCGGGCAAACCCTTCTGCTGCAGGCGCGCGGGATTGACGGCAAAGCCGTAGGCCGCCACTTCGAATGCCGCGTAATAAAAAGCCGGATCGGAAATCGGGAAACCGCCGATGCCGACCGGCAGTCCGCCGAGCGGCATGTCCAGATGATGGAATGCGCCATCCTTCGCCAGCGCCATGAAGTTGCGCTGCGCGGCGGCCCAGTACACGTCGACCTTGCCCTGGTCCGGCTGGCGCAGCATGTTCAACGCCTCATCCGAACGTCGGCGCAGCATCAGCACCTGCACGCCGGGATGCGTTTTTTCGAAGGCGGATTTGTAGAGGGCTGCCATCTCGTCCGGGTAGCTGGTCACGACGACGAGCTTGTCGCGCGGCGCATCCTGCGCCAAGGCGGGAGCGGACGCGAAACCGGATGCGATGGCAAATGCGGCGACGGCAAGCAGCCAGCCGAGGAAAGACGACGAGCGGCGCATGGATATCCTCGAGAAATCGTTTGCAGCGAACTGCGGGAAAGACACCGCAGCATTGTATGCGAGGCGCCGCTGCAAAAACCGAAACGCGAAGCGGCGCATCGCCCCGCTCCACCTGGCGTCAACGCGCCCCGCTTATTGCGGGAAATCCGCCGATGCGCTGACGTCCGCCCATTGCGCGAAATCCTTCTTCAGCGCATCGATCTTGTGTTGCGCCACCGACAGCGCGACCTTTCCGAGCAGCAGGCGCAGCGGCGGATCGGCCGACTCCACGGTCTGTACGATGATCACCGCCGCGCGTTGCGGATCGCCCGGCTGCTTGCCGCTGTAACCGCGCATCGTGCGCATGCGCGCGCCGGCCGTTGCGTCGTAATCTGCAATCGCGACCGGCGCCTCGTTGGCGGAACGGCCGGCCCAATCGGTGCGGAAAGGGCCCGGCTCGACGATCAGCACCTTGATGCCGAGCGGCGCAACTTCCTGTACCAGCGATTCCGACAAGCCTTCGACGCCGAACTTGGTGGCGTTGTAAAAGCTGACTGCCGGGAATGCGGCGATGCCGCCCATCGACGAGATGTTGACGATATGACCGCTGCGCTGCCTGCGCATGACGGGCAATACGGCGCGCGTCATTTGCGTCAGCCCCCAGATGTTGATCTCGAACATCTGCCGCACGGCGCCGAGATCGCTTTCCTCGAAGGAGCCGAAATAGCCGATGCCGGCATTGTTGACGAGCACATCGATGCGGCCGAATTTTTTCATCGCGGCATCGACCGCCGCGGCAATCTGCGCAGGTGCCGTCACGTCGAGCGGCAGGACCAGGGCATGCGCTTCATGTCCGGCGACGAGATCTTCGACCTGCTGGATGTTGCGCGCGGTGACGACGGTCGGATAACCGAGCGATAGCGTGTGCCTGGCGAGTTCACGGCCGAAGCCGGTGGAGCAGCCGGTAATGAACCAGACGGGTTTATCGTGTGCAGTCATTTCTTCCTCGGTGAGCAATGGAATCGGATAGGCGGCTAATGTACGCCGATTCGCCAATGCTTGCGCACTGGTTCGTGTTCGACATTGCGCAGCGGCCTGATGGGTGTTTTGCGTGTGCGGACCTGCGCGGCGACCAAGGCCTTGTTGATCGCTGCGGGTGAAT
>DATMTZ010000012.1:0-4274 GCA_035563975.1 Oxalicibacterium sp.
CTGGCAGGTGTTGTAGACGCCAAGCGCCGCGCCCTTGGCCGCCGGCGGGGCGATGCGCGACACCAGCGAGGGCTGGCTGGCTTCCAGGATATTGAAGGCGATGAAGAAGGCCAGCAGCAGCACCAGCAGCCAGATCCAGTGCGCCTCGGTCTGCGACGTCACCAGCCACATGCCGATCTGCACCAGTAGCAGCAAGCCGATTGCGCCGACAAAAATCTGCTTCGACTTGCCGTATTTTTCGCTGACGAAAATCGGCGGCAGCATCAGCGCGAAGGAAATCAGCACGATGGGCAGGTAGATCTTCCAGTGCTCGGCCAGCGGAATATGACCGAGCCGGATCAGCGCAGACGGCATCACGACGAACATGGCCATCTGCGTCATGTGCAGCGCGAACACACCGAAATCGAGCCGCAGCAATTCGCTGTTCGTCAGCACGGTGCGAAACGATACGCGCTGGGCCGGCAGCGGTGGCGCAGCCGGGGCCACGTACAGCACGACGAGAATCGCCAGCACCGACAGAACGCCGGTCAGCGCAAAGATACCGCCCATGCCGATCAGGCGATACAGCAAGGGTGCGGCCACCAGCGACACGGCAAAGCTCAGGCCGATCGAGGCGCCGATCATCGCCATGGCCTTGGTGCGGTGCTGCTCGCGGGTGGAATCGGCAACCAGCGCGGTGATCGCGGCGGAGATGGCGCCGGCGCCCTGCACCGCGCGGCCGACGATGACCCAGATCACGCTGTGTGCCGCCGCCGCGATGAAGGAACCGAGCGCAAACAGGATCAGGCCGAAGACGATGACCGGTTTGCGGCCATACTTATCGGAGGCAATGCCAAGCGGAATCTGGCCGAAGGATTGCGTGAGGCCGTACATGCCCATCGCCAATCCGACCAGCGTCGCGTTGTCGCCGCCGGGCAAGGATTTCGCGTGCACGGCGAACACGGGCAGGATCAGGAACAGGCCGAGCATGCGCAATGCAAAGATCGACGCCAGCGAAGAGCTGGCGCGGATTTCGCTGCGCGTCATGCCGCTGTCCTTATCGCGGCCGGCGTCGTTTTCTGGCGTGTCGGGCATGGGTTTCGGTACGGTCGAGTTCGAAAAACTTGAAACAGGAACAACGAGGCAATCGTCCGACGTCAGCCTACTCTACAGGCGACTTTAAAACCCGTTATAGTATCAGGTTGCCGTTTCTTGACCTTGCCGGAAGCCTTCAAAAAAGACAACTCGGCAGGCGAACATCCTGACTGAAAGAGTGAATGGAAGAAATTCGTATCCGGGGTGCGCGCACGCACAACCTGAAGAACATCAATCTGGACCTGCCGCGTAACAAGCTGATCGTGATCACCGGCTTGTCGGGCTCGGGCAAGTCTTCGCTTGCCTTTGACACGCTGTACGCAGAAGGCCAGCGGCGCTACGTCGAATCGCTATCGGCGTATGCGCGCCAGTTCCTGCAGTTGATGGAAAAGCCCGACGTCGACCTGATCGAAGGCTTGTCGCCGGCGATCTCGATCGAGCAGAAGGCGACCTCGCATAATCCGCGCTCGACGGTCGGCACCGTCACCGAAATCCACGATTACCTGCGCCTGCTGTACGCACGCGTCGGCACGCCGTATTGCCCGAACCATCCGGAGAACGCGCTGGCCGCGCAATCCGTGTCGCAGATGGTCGATGCCGTGCTGGCATTGCCGGAAGACACCAAGCTGATGATCCTGGCGCCCGTCGTTGCCAATCGCAAGGGCGAGCATCTCGAACTGTTCGAACAGATGCAGGCGCAAGGCTTCGTGCGTTTCCGCGTGCAGAGCGGCACCGGCAATCCGCACGTGTATGACGTCGATGCGGTGCCCAAGCTGAAGAAAGCGGAGAAGCACACGATCGACGTCGTGGTCGATCGCATCAAGGTCAAGCCCGACATGAAGCAGCGCCTGGCCGAAAGTTTCGAGACGGCGCTGCGCCTGGCCGAAGGCCGCGCGCTGGCGGTCGAAATGGACACCGGCGTCGAGCACCTGTATTCGAACAAGTTCGCCTGCCCGACCTGCGGCTACTCGCTGCAGGAACTGGAACCGCGTCTGTTCTCGTTCAACAACCCGATGGGCGCATGCCCTGAATGCGACGGCCTGGGCCACATCGAATTCTTCGATCCGAAGCGCATCGTCGCTTTCCCTAACCTGTCGCTCGCCAGCGGCGCAGTCAAGGGCTGGGACCGCCGCAACCAGTTCTATTTCCAGATGCTGACGAGCCTGGCCGAGTTCTATGAATTCGACCTCGACGTGCCTTTCGAGAAGCTGTCCGAGAAGGCGCAGCAGGCCGTGATGTTCGGATCCGGCAAGCAGAAGATTCCCTTCCACTATGTCAACGAGAAGGGCCGCACCGTCGTCCGCGAGCATGAATTCGAAGGCGTGGTGAACAACCTGCAGCGCCGCTACCGCGAAACCGATTCGATGGCGGTGAAGGAAGAGCTCGCGAAGTTCATCAACGAAAAGGAATGCCCGAGCTGCTGCGGCGCACGTCTGCGCGTGGAAGCGCGTCACGTGAAAGTCGGCACCGGCCGCCAGCGGCGCGCCATCTTCGAAGTCGCTGCCACGCCGCTGCGGGATACGCTGGAGTTCTTCCAGAACCTGAAATTGACGGGCGCAAAGAAGGAAATTGCCGACCGCATCATCAAGGAAATCGTGTCGCGCCTGACCTTCCTGAACAATGTCGGTCTCGATTATCTGTCGCTGGAACGCAGCGCCGACACCTTGTCGGGCGGCGAGGCGCAGCGCATCCGCCTGGCATCGCAAATCGGCTCGGGTCTGACCGGCGTGATGTACGTGCTGGATGAGCCATCCATCGGCTTGCACCAGCGCGACAACGATCGTTTGATCGCGACGCTGCAGCACCTGCGCGACATCGGCAACAGCGTGCTGGTAGTGGAACATGACGAAGACGCGATCCGCGCCGCCGACTATGTGGTCGACATGGGCATCGGCGCCGGCGTGCATGGCGGCGAAGTGATCGCCGAAGGCACGCTGAAGGACATCCTGAAAAACAAGCAGTCGCTGACCGCGCAGTATCTGAACGGCTCGCTGGCGATCGAGGTGCCGAAGAAGCGCACGCCGCCGAATCCGAAAAAGCAGTTCGTGATCACCGGCGCCACCGGCAACAACCTGAAGAACGTCACGCTGGAATTGCCGGTGGGTCTCTTGACCTGCGTGACCGGCGTGTCCGGTTCCGGCAAGTCGACCCTGGTCAACGACACGCTCTATCTCGCCGCGGCGCGCCACCTGTACGGCTCGCAGGCCGAACCGGCTGCGCACGACACGATCAGCGGCTTCGAACATTTCGACAAGGTGATCTCGGTCGACCGGGCGCCGATCGGACGCACGCCGCGTTCCAATCCCGCGACCTACACGGGACTCTTCACGCCGATCCGCGACTTGTTCGCAACGGTGCCGCAAGCGAAGGAGCGCGGCTATTCGGCCGGACGCTTCTCGTTCAACGTCAAGGGCGGCCGCTGCGAAGCCTGCCAGGGCGACGGCGTCATCAAGGTCGAGATGCACTTCCTGCCGGACGTGTACGTGCCGTGCGACGTTTGCCACGGCAACCGCTACAACCGCGAGACGCTGGAAGTCCACTACAAGGGCAAGAACATCACCGAAGTGCTGGGCATGACGGTGGAAGAAGCGCACGAGTTCTTCAAGCCGGTGCCGGCGATCGCGCGCAAGCTGCAGACGCTGCTCGATGTCGGCCTCGGCTATATCCGCCTTGGCCAGAGCGCGACGACCTTGTCCGGCGGCGAAGCGCAGCGCGTCAAGCTGTCGCTGGAGCTGTCGAAACGCGACACCGGCCGCACGCTCTATATCCTGGACGAGCCGACCACCGGCCTGCACTTCCACGACATCGCGCTGCTGCTGAAGGTGATTCATCGCCTGCGCGACCAGGGCAACACGGTCGTGATCATCGAGCACAACCTGGACGTCATCAAGACGGCGGACTGGCTGGTCGATCTCGGTCCTGAGGGCGGCGCCGGCGGCGGCCAGATCATCGCCAGCGGCACGCCGGAAGATGTGGCGAAGAATCCTGCCAGCTTCACCGGCAAGTACCTGGCGCCGCTGCTGAAGAAGAAGTGACGATGGCGAAGCACCTGCGCATCCACGGCATCGTGCAAGGCGTCGGCTACCGCGCGAGTTTCGATGCGCAGGCGCGGGCACTCGGCCTGACCGGCTGGGTGCGCAACCGGCGCGATGGCTCGGTGGAAGCGATGGTGCGCGGCGAGCAAGGCGCGCTGGAGCAGA
>DATMTZ010000013.1:0-2558 GCA_035563975.1 Oxalicibacterium sp.
AATATTTTTTGGCGATTGTCATTCTGTCTGTAACCAAATGCGGAGCCGGGGCGAATTATCGGTCACATCCACTGAAAACGGTGATCGAACATGAAACCTCTTGCATTGACCGTCCTGGCGAGCGCGCTGTGCACAACCGTGCCATCGTATGCCGGGAACGTCTGCGAAGTCAAAAGCGGCCCGGCCACCGCGGCGCTGGTCGAACTGTATACCAGCGAAGGCTGCTCCAGCTGTCCGCCGGCCGACCGGCAACTGAGTCGGCTGAACGAACTTGCGCCGGGTGCTGCCATCGTTCCGCTGTCGCTGCACGTGACGTACTGGGACCAGATCGGCTGGAAGGACGTGTTCGCACAGCCTCGCTTCGATGATCGCCAGAGCGCGCTGCTGGCCGGCAAACCGAACCACGTGGTCTATACGCCGCAGTTCTTCGTCTCCGGCGCCGAATTGCGTTCCCGGCGCGACAACCTGCCGAATGCGGTCCGGCAGATCAATGCGCGCCCGGCACCGGTGGCAATCACGCTGAAGACGGCCGCCATCGATAACGGCAAGGCCGCACTCGACGTTGACGTGCAATCGAATAAAGCGCCGGTGGCGGGCGATTTATATGTGGCGCTCAGCGAGAACGACCTGACTTCGCACGTGCTGCGCGGAGAGAACAGCGGCGCCACGCTGCATCACGACAACACGGTGCGTCTGTGGCTCGGCCCGGTGGCGCTGGCAAACGGCAGCGCGCATCTGCACCAGGAAGTGAGCTTGCCGGCCGCATGGAAGCGGCAGCATCTGCAAGCAGTCGCCTTCGTGCAGGAGCCGAACCAGGGCCGCGTGCTGCAGGCGCTCAGCACCGCGCAGTGCGCGTCGACGAGGAGCCTGTGATGCGGAACAGCGATGTCATTCATTCGGGCTGGCTGCGGCTGACGCATTGGGCCAATGCGCTGGCGGTTGTCATCCTTGTGACCAGCGGCTGGCGTATCTATGACGCGTCACCCTTCTTCGATTTTCATATTCCGACCACGATCACGCTCGGTGGCTGGCTGGGTGGCGCACTGCAGTGGCACTTTGCCGCCATGTGGCTGCTGGTGATCAATGGCTTGATCTATCTGGGCATCAATATTTTTTCCGGCCGCCTGAAGCGGCAATTCTTTCCGCTGACCGTGCGGCAACTGATCGTGGATTTCATCGCCGCGCTGAAAGGAAAACTGACTCACGCCGATCCGCGCCACTACAACGCAGTGCAGCGCTTCGCCTATCTGTTCGTGATGATCGACGTCGTGTTCGTCGTGATGTCCGGTCTCGTGCTGTGGAAGTCTGTGCAGTTTCCGCTGCTGCGCGAACTGCTGGGCGGCTACGAGGGCGCTCGCCGCGTCCACTTCGTCTGCATGGCGACGCTGGTCGGCTTTTTCATTGTTCACATCGTGATGGTCGCGCTGGTGCCGCGCACGCTGCTCGCGATGATTCGCGGACGCTGACAGGAGAACCTCATGATCAAGAAGAAAATCGCCTATTCAAAAGACAGCGAATTGATGCTGGCGGATGCGATTCGCAAGATTGCGCAACCGTCGCGCCGCAGCTTCCTGCAACGCACGGTGACGCTAGGCGGCCTCGCCTTGCTGACGGGTTGCTCGATCGACGATTCGGAAAGCGTCGAAACGGCATTGGGCAAGGTGTCGACATGGAACGACCGCATCCAGGGTTTGCTGTTCGACCCGAACAAGCTGGCGCCGACCTATCCGGACTCGACGATCACGCGGCCGTTTCCGTTCAACGCGTTCTACAGCGAGGACGAGGCGCCGGAAGTCGATGGCGATGCGTGGCGGCTGGAGCTGAGCGGCCTGATCGCCGACAAGACGCCATGGACTCTGAAACAATTGCGTGCGATGCCGCAAACCGACCAGGTCACGCGGCATATCTGCGTCGAGGGCTGGAGCGCGATCGGCAAATGGGGCGGCGTGCCGTTCTCGACTTTCCTGAAGCGCATCGGTGCCGATCTCAGCGCGAAGTACGTGGGTTTCAAATGTGCCGATGACTATTACACCAGCATCGACATGGCGACCGCATTGCATCCGCAAACGCTGATGACGCTGACTTACGACGGCAAGACCTTGCCGCGTTCGTTCGGCTACCCGATGAAGCTGCGCATGCCGACCAAGCTCGGCTACAAGAATCCGAAGCACATCCACGCACTCTATGTGACGAATACCTACCCTGGCGGCTACTGGGAAGACCAGGGGTACAACTGGTTCGGCGGCAGTTGAGCCACAAGCGCAACCGCCCTGAAGTTTGAGCAGCACTTTTAACTTTATCTACAACCCCCGAGAGGAAACACCATGAAGAAAATCACTACCGCTATTCTGTCTGCCTGCTTGCTGATGTCGGGCGCCGCATTTGCGCAGGACGCGATGAACAAGGATGCGATGTCGCACGACGGCATGGCGAAGGACAGCATGTCGCATGACGGCATGAAGAAGGATCACATGGGCAAGGACAGCATGAAGAAGAAAGACGCCATGAAGAAGGATCACATGGCGAAGGACGGCATGAAAAAAGACGAGATGAAAAAG
>DATMTZ010000014.1:0-4335 GCA_035563975.1 Oxalicibacterium sp.
CGACAAATCGGCGGCGGCTTCCCAGTTACCGTATCGCTGCTGCGCAAAGAACGTGTAGCGATTGGAGTCAAGCGACCCTTTATCGAAAGGTGTTACTGTCTGACGCGGATCATCTTCATACTGGCTGAGCGTCAAGGACCCCGGGAAGCCAAAATTTTCGCGCGCGGCATCGATACGCAAACCGATGCGCGCGTCCTTCGACGCCCATTGCACTCCACCGCTGAAATTCCGCTGGCGCAGTTCGTTATTGTCCCGATAGTTGTCAGTACGTAGCGAACCGAAATTGGCGTCGATGGATAAACCATCCATTCCTTTTGCGACTGAGGCACGCACTTCTTCATAACCATGGCTTCCAACTTCCGTCACGATTGATCCGTGTGTACCGTTCTTCGCACCGCGTTTGGTGATGATCTGAATAGTGCCGCCGGTTGCGCCATCGCCGTACAGCACGCTGCTACCACCACGAACAATCTCAATCCGCTCGACGGATTCGATCGGAATTGCCGACATCATTGCCGGTTGCAACTCGTTCTCTGAGATACGAATGCCATCAACAAAAATGGCGACGTTCTGATCGCTGTTCGTTCCGAAGCCGCGCAGATCGAGCGAATAATCCGACGTGCCGCTGAAGTTCTGCCGCCCGAACACGCCGCCAATCTTGCGAATCGCTTCATTGACGTTACCGACGCCAGCCTGGCGTATCTGCTCCGCCGTAATCACCGTCGCGCCAATCGGCGCTTCTGTGCTTTCAAAGCGCGATGCCGATACGGTGACGGGGGCGAGCTTCTGTTCCGTGTCTGTCTGCGCGATGGCAGCCGAAGCGAGTACGGTAAGGGATGAAGCCAGTGCGAGCGGCTTCCACGCAGCGCTGCTGCGATTTGATATTGCGGATTTCATCATGTCGTTTCAATGGGATGTCGCCGACCTGCCTCCCCGCGGGTCGGTTTCAACAAAAGAATGGAACGACGATCGAAAAGGACGAGGCACAGCGCCTCGGCATGTTCGCGAAGATCCCCGTCCGCATGCTTTCACCTGTCCTGGCCGGTATCCGGGCTGGCAAGCATGATCGCCTTGCCTTCCCATGCGGTATGCACAGTGGCTTGAGGGACGATCTGTCGATGAAGACGCTTGATCACCGTTGCGGGGGCAGCACACGCGGGCCTTGCGGCCTCGTGTTTCCCGTTTAACTGCAAACATGGACATGTTTGCGGGCACCAGAACTGGCGCCATTGTACGGCGCATGCCCTCGGCGGGGCAACCGAAAACGCGTTGGCCGATGCGGCCGTGCAAACCGCGTGGTCTATAATCCAGCCCTCACTCCCCTTCCCGACAGCATGTTCGATTCCCATCAAGTCCAGGCCATCGACGCCCAACTCGCGCGCAGCAACGCGCGCACGCAGATCGTGCAGCTGGACGGCATGAAGATCGTGGTCAAGCAGCCGGAAGCGCCGCTGAAGCACTGGGGTTACCCGGTGCTGAGTGCGCTGGCGCAACTGCTGGGGCAGCCCATGCTGCGTGCGGTGCCTGCGCCTGGCGGACAGGCGGCGCAGCGCATCGAAGTGGACAGGCTGCGGGCGCTGGCGGCTGCCGGCGTGTCGGTGCCGCAGGTGCTGCATGTCAGCGAACGCTGGTTTGCACTGTCTTATCTGGGCGCGCGTTCGGTCGACCAGTTACTGCGCCACGATGCGGCGAACGGCCAGCGGTACTGGGAAGACGGCCTGCAGGCGATACGCGAACTGCATCGTCTCGGCCAGACCGCGAGCCAGTGCTTCGCGCGCAACATGATCTGGCATGAAGGGAAAGTCAGTTTCATCGATTTCGAAGACGATCCTGCCAGTGCGATGCCGCTGGCTTCAGCGCAGGCGCGCGACTGGCTGCTCTACCTGCATTCGACCGCATTCACGCTGGCCTTCGCCGACAATGCGGAATACGCGGCGCGCTTTCTGGACTACTTGCGGCAGGACGACGCCCGGGTACGGCAACAGGTGGAAAAGACGGCGCACACCTTCGGCTGGCTGCGTTTCCTGCCGCGCCAGCGCAAGCCCTGGGGTCGCGACGTGATGTCGGCGCAGCGCGCGGCAGATATCCTGCACCTGCTGAGCCGGCAGATGAAAAACGAAGGGATCGTTTAGCCGCCGATCGGCGCGCATTCCAGCACGAGCACTTCGCCATAAGCGATGGCATGCGGGTGCTGCGCCGCGTACAGTGCAGTTTCCTCGAGTGTTCCGCCGCGTTCACCGGCGCACAGCAGACGTATCGTGCCGGCATGGCAGATCACGACGACATCTGCCGCATCCAGTTTCCGCAGATCGTCACGAAAAGCGCGCACACGCCGCGCGACCTGCAGCACGCTCTCTCCGCCGCCGGGACGGTGATGAAGCAGATCGGCAGCCCAGGCATCGACTTCATGGCGCCGAATATCTTCCCATGCGCGCATTTCCCAGTCGCCGAAATGCATTTCCGCCAACCGTTCGTCATACACCGGCGGTGTACTTCCAAGTTCTGGCGCGAGCATTTCTGCCAGACCAGCACAGCGCTTCAACGGACTGGCAAACAGTGGAACGCGGCGTGGCAATATGGCCAGCAGCTGCTCGCACAGGCGGCGATCGTCTGTTGCCGCCACATCGCTGCTGCCGTAGCACAGGCCGTCGGCGATATCGACGCGAGGATGGCGGACCAGATGCAGCCGCATCGGCAGATCAGCGCGGCACGACGGCCAGCACGCCGAGATAGAAAGCGACTTCCGTCACCTGTTGCGCGGCGCCGAGGCAATCGCCGGTGTAGCCGCCGAGGCGTCGCTGAAAGAATCGCATTGCCCACCACCACATGCCGGCGGCAGGCAGCATCCCGGCGGCGATGCCGTACCACGGCATCAAATCGATCGCGCCGAACAGCACGATCGGCAACAGCGTGATCAGCCCGGCGATCAACAAATCGCGATCGGCAATGCCGAGCGCTACCGGCTTGGCCTTGCCGCCGGCTTTCGCATATGTCATGAAACGCACCAGGCTGATTGCCGCCAGCCGCGACAGCGGATGCGCAACCAGCAAGGCTGTGACCACCACCGGCGCAGGCAATGCCGCCAGCGTCGCGCATTTCAGCGCCAGCATCATCGCGATGCCGATCGCGCCGAAAGCGCCGACCCGCGAATCGGTCATGATCTCGATCACGCGTTCCGAGGTATTGCCGCCGCCGAAACCGTCGCAGGCATCGGCAAAGCCGTCCTCATGAAATGCGCCGGTCAGCAGGATGCCGGCAATGGTCGACAGCAGGACCGCAACCAGTTGATTGCGCAGAAGCAGATAAGCGAGGCAATAGACGACGATCGTGACCAGCGCCACCACGATGCCGACCGCCGGAAAATAGCGCGAGGCCTGCTGCAGCCATTGCGCATCGAATCCGACCCAGCGCGGGATCGGCAGGCGCGTATAGAACTGCAGCGCGGTGAAGAAGAGGCGCAACTCCTGCAGAGCGCGCGCACGCGGTGTCGTGCGATGAAGATGATCGAGTTCCATGGCGGTTTGAATGAAGTGGGATTTTCAGGCGGATTTCTGGCTGACCGCGGCGGAATCGAAGGTCGCCATCTCGCGCAGGAAGTTGACGGCGGCATACAGCAGCGGCAGCGCCAGCGCGCTCCCGGTGCCCTCGCCCAGGCGCATGCCCAGTTGCAGCAGCGGACGGCCGCCGAGATGTGCCAGCATCTGGCGATGTCCGTGCTCGTCCGAGCAGTGCGAGAACACGCAGTAATCGAGAATCGCCGGTTGCAGGCTGGCCGCCACCAGCAAGGCGCTGGTCACGATGAAGCCGTCGATCAACAGCACGCTGCGGCGTTCGGCTGCCGCCAGCATCGCACCGGACATCATCGCGATCTCGAAGCCGCCAAAGGTCGCCAGGATCTGCAGCGGCGTCTGCGCCGCCTGCGCTGATGTATGGCGCGCCACGGCCAGCCGCACCACGTTCTGCTTGTGCAGGATGCCGTCCGTGTCGAGGCCGGTACCGGCGCCGGCGCACTGCTCGATCGGCAACCGCGTGATGGCGTGCATGATCGCAGTGGCGGACGTCGTATTGCCGATGCCCATTTCACCGAATCCCAGCACATTGCCTGGCAAGCCGGCAACCAGCTCGGCGCCGTGCTGCATCGCCTGCGCGCACTGCGCCGCGCTCATCGCCGGCTCCTGCGCGAAATTGCGCGTACCGGGCGCGAGCTTGCGATCGATCAGACCCTCACGCGGACCGAAATCGTGATTGACGCCGGCATCGACGACATGCAGCGCACAGCCGTTCTGCCTCGCGAAGACGTTGATGGCAGCGCCGCCGGCCAGGAAGTTTTCCACC
>DATMTZ010000015.1:0-3275 GCA_035563975.1 Oxalicibacterium sp.
GTGGCTTTGCCGTGGTCGCCGCCGAGGTGCGGAGCCTGGCGCAGGGCTCCGCCGCCGCGGCCAAGGAAATCAAAGGGCTGATCGACGACTCGGTTGCGCGGGTCGAACTGGGGAACCGCCTGGTCGGCGACGCCGAGCACACGATGACGGACATCGTGGAGTCAGTGCGGCGCGTGGCCGGCATCATGCATGAGATCGCCTCCGCCAGCCGTGAGCAGAGCAGCGGCATCGACCAGGTCAACCGGGCCATCGGCACGATGGGCGAAGTCACCCAGCAGAACGCCGCGCTGGTGGAACAGACGGTCGCAGTGGCTTCCAGCCTGGAAGAGCAGGCAATGCAGCTGTCGCAGGCGGTGAGCGTATTCAAACTGGACGGAAAGAAGCATGAATATCAGTAACCTGAAGATCGGCACGCGCCTTGTTGCCAACAATGTCGTGATGGGCCTCCTGCTGGTGGCGTGTATTTCCCTGGGCATCACCATGCTGGGCCGCGTCAATGGCGCGACTGCGATCATCGTCACGGACTCCGTGCCGAAGGCGGCGCAGGCGACGCAGGCGATGGGCGATATCAATGACATCGCGATTGCGTTGAGCAATATGCTGCTCAACGAGGACAGCGGGGAGAGGAACAAGCAGCAAGCGCACATCACGGAATCGCGAAAAGGCTTGCACGACAAACTCGGCTACCTGGAGCGAACGGTCGATTTGCCGAAAGGCAAGGCACTGTTGCGGAAAGCGCTGGACGCCGATGCGCAATACGCGGCCTGCACCAACCAGTTGCTCACGCTGCTTGCCACCGATACGCCGGACGCGCAGAAGGCTTACCTGAACCAGAAGTTTGACCCGGCATTGGCCGCGTACAAGGCCGCGATCAACGACATCATCGGATTCGAGGTAGAGCGCATGAACGCGTACAGCGAACGTGCCGCGGCGACCCATGCGACCAGCCGCCTGATGATGCTCGGCCTGGGCGCCGCCGCGTTGCTGTTCGCCGCCGTCATGGGCATCCGGATCACGCGCTCGATCACCCGTCCGCTGCAGCAGGCGCTGACGCTGGCCAATACGGTTGCCGCGGGCGACCTGACCAGCCGGATCGACGTCCGGACCACGGAAGAAACCGGGCAGCTCCTGCAGGCGCTGAAGAACATGAACGACAGCCTGGTGAAGATCGTCGCTCAAGTGCGCAACGGCACCGGGGCGCTTGCCAGCGCGTCCAGCCAGATCGCCACCGGGAATCTGGATTTGTCCTCGCGCACCGAGCAGCAAGCCAGCTCGCTGGAAGAAACCGCTTCCTCGATGGAAGAATTGACGTCGACCGTCCGGCGCAACGCCGACGACGCGCGCGAGGCAAACGGCCTGGCGCTGTTGGCCTCCGAAACGGCGGTCAAGGGTGGGGCGGTGGTGCTGGAGGTCGTCGAGACGATGAGTTCGATCCACGACTCGTCCAGGATGATCGTGGACATCATCGGGGTGATCGATGGGATTGCGTTCCAGACCAATATCCTGGCGTTGAACGCGGCGGTGGAAGCGGCGCGCGCCGGCGAGGCGGGGCGCGGCTTCGCCGTGGTGGCCGCCGAAGTACGAACGCTTGCGCAACGCAGTGCGGTCGCGGCCAAGGAAATCAAGGCACTCATCGACAATTCGGTGGGAAAAGTGGACGCGGGAAGCAAGCTGGCGGAGCGGGCCGGCGCGGCGATGGAAGAGATCGTCGACAGCGTCAAGCGCGTCGGCGGGATCATGCGCCGGATCACCGCCGCCGCGCAGGCGCAGACGGCCGGGATCGAACAAGTCAACCAGGCCATCGGGCAGATGGACCATGTCACGCAGCAGAATGCGGCGCTGGTGGAGGAGGCGGCAGCGGCGGCCCAGTCCATGCAGGACCAGGTGGCGACGCTGGCGGATGTCGTCAGCGTATTCAAGCTTGATGCGCCGGCGCCACGCCTGGCCATTGCGACGCCATTGCTCGGCGATCAGCTCGGCAAATAGCGAGGAAATTTACGCTGCCTATGATAGTATTTTCTTGCATTGACGCGGATCAAACTTATAAAGAAGCAGGAAAAACCGCTGCTCACATCATGCGCGCTGCGAGTGGGGAAACAGTCCGGGCGACGACGCCAAATTCCATGCTCGGAACATGAATCCCATCATTGGTAGTTCATTATGTGTTCGAGAGAGAGACTATGGCGCACTGCACTTTTCCTTCCGTGACTCCGGCCGATTCCGTGCTGTCGGCCTATGGCCTGTGCCAGACGTCCGATATCGAAGAGGCGCGCTCGGTCGGTGAGCACATCTTTTGCAAGAACACGATCTATTCCAGAGATCCCCAGTTCAATACGCGCGTCAATTACCGGCGCGCGGGCGGCCTGGGCGTGGGGCGCATGACCTATGGCGGCGAGACCATCATCGATCCGGAAGTGATGGAGTCGTTTGCGCTGATCCAGGTGCCGATCAGGGGGCGCGAGCTGATCGAAAGCGACGGCAAACCCGTTTTGTTCGAAGCCGAGCAGGGCGTGGTACTGAACGCGCATGCGCGCACGCGCATCCACCACATGGCGAACACCGAGAAGATCATCGTCCGGGTCGACAACGACGTCGTCAAACGCCATTGCCAGCAGCATCTCGGCCGCACCTTGCAGAAGGACGTCGAGTTCAAGACGGGCATGGCGCTGAATACGCCCGACGGCCGCAATTTTGTCCAGATGCTGGCGTGGATGTGCGACGTCCTGTCGAACTCGAACAAGCTGTCGCCGCTGTTGAGCAAACAATTGGAATCGACGTTCGTGGGCACGCTGTTGAGCTGCCAGCCGAACAACTACAGCGCGGAACTGCATGAAGACAAAGGGCAGTCCATCGCGCCGTCCTTCGTCAAGCGCATCGAGCATTACATCGAAGAGCATGCCCATGAGCCCATTTCCGTGGGCGACCTGGCGGAATATGCCGGCGTCAGCACGCGCTCGCTGTTCTCAGCGTTTCGCCGCTTCCGCAATATCTCGCCGATGCACTACCTGAAGGAAGTCCGCCTGCGCCGCGTGCATGACGAACCCCAGCAGGCCCAACCTTCCAGCGGCACCGTGACCGCCGTCGCATTCCGCTGGGGCTTCAGTCATCTGGGGCACTTCACGACCGACTACAAGCGCCGCTTCGGCGAAACCCCGTCCGAAACATTGATGCGTTCTTGATGCGTTCTTGATGCGCCGGCGCTCGCCGGTGCATTACCCGTAGCACCTTCGCCGCACCGCGCGTGCATGCCGCGGGCGCCGCTCCGGCGCCATCCC
>DATMTZ010000016.1:0-2263 GCA_035563975.1 Oxalicibacterium sp.
CCTTGAACGAAGCGTTTGAATTGTCGAAAAGTTAATTTATTGCGCTCGAAATTTTAATCAAGCGGCAATGCTTTTTGGCGACAATCTCGATCGTTTTTAAAGGAGCGATTACTCGGAAATTCCGTATGCTCACCGGGCCGCTAATGCGGCATGCGGACCACGGTGCGCATCGGTTGCGTGGCAATCAGGATTTCGCGCAGCAGGTAGATGAAGCTGGTGACCAGGCTGATCATCGCCAGCACAAAAAAACCGGCGATGAACTTGGACAGGTCGATATTCAGCGCATCGCCGACAAACAGCGACACGATCACCAGCGACACCAGCAGCGCACAAGCCGTGGACAGCGTGATCGCGCGGTTGATCAGGTGCGAGCGCGCGTACAGCGTGCTCAGTTCCAGCTGATCGTCTTCGTGATGCGCATCGTCCGGGGCGCGCAAGCGATCCTCCAGGATGCGCGAGCGGTCGACGATGCGGCCAAGGCGATTGGTCAGCACGGTGAGATTGGTGCCCACGCCGGTCAGCAGGAACACCGGCGCCACGGAAAGCTGAATGATGTGGCCGATATCGCCGATCTGGATTTCCATGCGTTTGTCGCGACTAGGATTGAGGAAAACGGACGCGGCGCCTGATCGGCGTCGCAATCCGCATTATGCATCAGCGCCCTGGCGCGTCAATGCGTTCAGGCCGCCTGCTTCTTCTCGATTTCGCCGCCCAGCGCCGCCACCAGGTCGTTCAGCATCTTGCCCAGTTCGCCGCTCATCAGCATGAAGTCGGAGTCGAAGCGCTCGTCGTCGTTCTGCGCGGTGACGTCGGCGTTTTCCTTGATCACGTCGAGCGGTGCAACGCGCTTGATCGTCATCGACTCGGTCAGCACGAAGGACACGCGGTCGGCCCAGGTCAGCGCCAGCCGCGTACACTGCTTGCCGGCCTCGATGTGGCGACGCACTTCATCCGCTTCCAGCGTGTGGTGCGCGTAGCGCACGGTCGCCTTGTTCTCCGCATTCGAGCGCAGCTCGGTATCCTGGTCGACGGTGAAGTTGCTGGGCGCCTCGTCGGCCAGCAGCCAGGACGTCATCGCCGCCACCGGCGATTGCGCGACGTGCAGCGTTTCCAGCGGCAGCTTGTCGACCGCCTTGAACAGCAGCTTCAGCGCTTCATCGGCCTTGGCCGCGCTGCCGGCGTCGACCACCAGCCAGCCGTTGACCGGATCGATCCACACCCGCGTCGAGCGCCACACGCTGAAGGCGCGCGGCAGCAATTCGTCGGTGACCTGCTCCTTCAATTCCTTCATCTGCTTGCGGCCGGGCTTGAAGCCCTGCTGCTCTTCGATTTCCGCCGCCTTGATCTTGGTGACCTGGTTGATCACGGTAGTCGGCAGCAGCTTCTTTTCCGTGCCGAGCATCAGCAGCATCTGCTTGTTCAGCGTATAGACCAGCTGGCCGTTGTCGCGCGGCGAAATCCAGCCCTGGCTTTGCATTTCCAGGCTGCTGCACGGCTGAAAGGCGAAAGCGGCGAGATCCGCTTCCAGGTGCGCGGGCGAAACATTCCACGGCGCGGGCAAACGATAGATCTGGAGATTCTTGAACCACATGGCTGCCCCGCGAAAAAAAGCGGCTATTCTACACGCGCATCCGGCGCGCGCCGCGCACTTTTCGTCGCGGCCGGCGTGGCAAATCCGACATCGGTAGCGGTTATAATACGCAGCACTTTTAGCGGCTTATTTTTTGCGGCGCATGCTGCGCGCGGCCGCATGCAGGCCAGACGTTACCAGACAGAAATTGGACGGGACGGACAGCTCGACCGCAGTTCACCCGCCGTTCACTTTTATCGTTCCATGTCCAAAAGCTCATCCCGCAAGCCGATCGAAATCAAGATTTCCACCGTCGTCGCCGTCTCCGCCACCCTGCATGAAGCCGATCTCGGCGTGCTGGACGCCGCGATGCGCGACATGACGGGCGGCGATGCCGATTTCTTCGACGACGAATTCGCCGTGCTCGATGTTGGCGCGCTCGCCGTGCCGGCCGATGTAATCGACTGGGCCGGCATTGCAGCGCTGTTCAAGTCCTACCGCCTGAACGCAGTCGCCGTGCGCAACGCCGCGCCGGACATGGAAGCAGCGATCCTGGCCAACGGCCTCAGCCTGGACGGCTCGGTCAAGCCGCGCGCGGAAGTCGCGGCCGCGGCGAGCGAACCGATGCAGGCAGAAATCGATCTGGCGCCTGCGGTCGAACCGGTCGTCGCGCAAGCCTTGCCTGCCGCGGTC
>DATMTZ010000017.1:0-3506 GCA_035563975.1 Oxalicibacterium sp.
GCTCGATGCGGCCGGTCGCGATCGGATCGAGCGCCGAGGTCGGTTCGTCGAGCAGGATGACCTCCGGTTCGAGCGCGATGGCGCGCGCGATGCACAGGCGCTGCTGCTGCCCGCCGGACAGCGACAGGCCGCTCTTGTGCAGCTTGTCCTTCACCTCGCCCCACAGCGCCGCCTTGTTCAGGGCCCATTCGACGCGCTCGTCCATCTCGCCCTTCGGCAGTTTTTCATACAAGCGCACGCCGAAGGCGATGTTGTCGTAGACCGACATCGGGAACGGCGTCGGCTTCTGGAACACCATGCCGACCTTTGCGCGCAGCATGTTCACGTCCTGGTGCGGATCGAGGATATTGCGGCCGTGGTACAGGATCTGCCCTTCGGCGCGCTGGCCGGGATACAGGTCATACATGCGGTTGAAGGTGCGCAGCAGTGTCGACTTGCCGCAGCCCGAGGGGCCGATGAAGGCGGTGACCTTCTTGTCGTGAATATCCATGTTGATATTCTTCAGTCCCTGGAAATTGCCGTAATAGAAGTTCAGGTTGGAAATGGCCAGCGTCTTTTTGCTGTCGGAACGTGGAATTGTCATGGCATGCGCCTCGAAGGAATTCATTGATTGGCTTTCTGTGCGAACAGCGTGCGCGACAGGATGTTCAGCGCCAGCACGCTGAAGGTGATCAGCAGCGCGCCGCCCCAGGCCAGCGAGCGCCAGTTATCGTACGGGCTCATCGCGAACTGGTAGATCACGACCGGCAGATTCGCCATCGGCGCGTTCATGTTGGCGCTGTAGAACTGGTTGTTCAGCGCGGTGAACAGCAGCGGCGCGGTTTCGCCGGAAATGCGCGCCACCGACAGCAGCACGCCGGTGATGACGCCGGCCTTCACTGCGCGCAGGCGCACGAAGGTCGCGACCTTCCAGCGCGGCGCGCCAAGCGCGAAGGCGGCCTCGCGCAGACTGGTCGGCACCAGGTTCAGCATGTTGTCGGTGGTGCGCACCACGACCGGAATCGCGATCAGCGAAATCGCAAAGCTGCCGGCCCAGCCGGAAAAATGCTGCACCTTCGCCACATAGATCGCATACACGAACAGGCCGATGACGATGGACGGCGCCGACAGCATGATGTCGGTGACGAAGCGCGTGACCTTGGCGAACAGGCTGACCTCGCCGTACTCCGCCAGGTAGATGCCGGCGAAGATGCCGATCGGCGTGCTGATGAAGACGGCGGCGCCGACCATCAGCAGGCTGCCGACGATGGCGTTCATCAGCCCGCCGCCCTCGCTGCCGGGCGCCGGCGTGGTTTCGGCGAAGATCGCGAAGTTGATCGCGCCCAGCCCCTTGACCACCAGCGTGAACAGGATCCACATCAGGAAGAACAGGCCCAGCATCATCGCCAGGAAGGACAGTGCGATGCCGACGCGATGGACGAACAGGCGCTTGCGGTAGACCGGGTTGCGCGCCTGCGCGGCGTGCTGCTCGAAGACTTCGGTATTCATTTTGCACCCTCCTTGCGGGCCATGCCGATCAGCATCAGTTTCGCGGCCGACAGCACGATGAAGGTAATCACGAACAGGATCAGGCCGAGCGCGAACAGCGAGGACACGTGCAGCGTGGTTTCGGCTTCCGCGAACTCATTCGCCAGCGTCGATGCGATGCTGTTGCCAGCTGAGAACAGCGACCACGACAGCTTGTGCGCGTTGCCGATCACGAAGGTGATCGCCATCGTCTCGCCCAGCGCGCGGCCCAGCCCCAGCATCACGCCGCCAACGACGCCGATGCGGGTATAAGGCAGCACGATCTTGCGCACCACTTCCCACTTGGTGCAGCCTAGGCCGTATGCCGATTCCTTCAGCACCGGCGGCACGATCTCGAACACGTCGCGCATCACGGAAGCAATGAACGGGATGATCATCACGGCCAGGATGATCGACGCCGCCAGAATGCCGATGCCCATGTGCGGACCAGTGAACAGCACGCCGATCACCGGCAGTTTGCCCAGCGTGGCGGACAGCGCCGGCTGGATATAGTCGGACAGCAGCGGTGCAAAGACGAACAAGCCCCACATGCCGTAGATGATGCTGGGCACGCCGGCCAGCAGCTCGACCGCGGTGCCCAGCGGCCGCTTCAGCCAGGCCGGACAGATTTCGGTCAGGAACAAGGCGATGCCGAAGCTGATCGGAAATGCGATCAGCAGCGCGATGAAGGAAGTCACCAGCGTGCCGACGATCGCGATCGCCGCACCATACTGGTCATCGACCGGGTCCCACTCGACGCTGGTAATGAACGGTAAACCGAATGCCTTGAATGCGGGCCAGGCGCCGAACACCAGCGACACCACAATGCCCAGTAAAACAAAGAGGACGCTGAGTGCGAACACCAGCGTCACCTTATGGAAAAGGAAATCCTGCAGCCGTTGCCGGCGCATGGTTGCCATCAGCTTGTCGCCGAAGATGCTGCCTTCGAGAGGTTCGTCGCTTGGGCTCATGCTTGCCGAAATGGAGTTAAGGCTTGCGCTCATGGTTGAATCCGATTCGGGCCGGCCGTGCCATGCATCCGGTCGTGGCCAGCCCGTGTACAGGTTAGACGAGAATTACCAGATTGCCTTGCCCGATGCATCTTTCAGGCTTGCCTTCCAGGCGTCCTGCACCAGCTTGACGACGGAGGCCGGCATGGCCACGTAGTCGAGCTCGGATGCCATCGCACTGCCGTTTTTGTAAGCCCAGTCGAAGAACTTCAGGACTTCCTTGGCGCTGTCCGCATTGGCTTGCTTTTTGTGCAGCAGGATGAAGGAAGCGCCCGTGATCGGCCAGCTCGATTTGCCCGGCTGGTTGGTCAGGATGACTTGCATGCCTGGCGTTTTTGCCCAGTCGGCGCCAGCGGCGGCAGCCTTGAAGGTTTCGTCATCAGGTTGCACGAAGTGGCCGTCGCGGTTTTTCAGCTGCGTATAGGACATCTTGTTTTTCTTGGCGTACGCATATTCCACGTAACCGATCGAACCCTTGATGCGCTGCACGTTGGCAGCGACGCCTTCATTGCCCTTGCCGCCCACGCCTGCAGGCCACTTGACCGCAGTGCCCGCACCGACTTCGCTCTTGAATGCGGCATTGGTCTTGGACAGGAAGTCGGTCCACAGGAAGGTCGTGCCCGAACCGTCCGAACGGTGCACCACGGTGATGTCGTCGCCCGGCAGCTTCACACCAGGATTCAGTGCGGTGATCTGCGCGTCGTTCCATTTGGTGATCTTGCCGAGGTAGATGTTCGCCAGCACGTCGGGCGTCATCTTCAACTGGCCAGGCTGCACGCCTTCCAGGTTCACGATCGGCACCACGCCGCCCATGATGGCCGGGAACTGCATCAGGCCGGAGGCTTCCAGGTCTTCCGGGCTCAACGGCATGTCGGATGCGCCGAAATCCACAGTCTTGGCCTTGATCTGCTTGATGCCGCCACCGGAGCCGATCGACTGGTAGTTCAGGCCGATGTTGGTCTTGGCCTTGTAGGCTTCTGCCCATTTCGA
>DATMTZ010000018.1:0-14499 GCA_035563975.1 Oxalicibacterium sp.
GGGGTACCGACTTCCAGCGTGAAGCCGACCTGCGCGCTGGCAGCGCCCGGCACGAGCGCCGCGGCGCCGGACAGCAAGGCGGCAAACAGCACGATCGTTTTCATTTCCGACTCCTTGTGAACGGATAAGATCACTATATACAAGCACGCGCGGCCATCCAGCGGAATACGCGTTTGCTTACATCTGAAACATTTGCGCCGCGTTTGTCCGGTATGTGAAGATGGCAGTCCGGATGGTAATGCAGCGGCACACACTCCGCCCGCAATCAATCAATGCAGGAGGCCAGGATGACGAGCGATTTGCATACGCGCTGCTGTATTGCCGGCGGCGGCCCGGCGGGCATGATGCTGGGACTGCTGCTGGCGCGTGCCGGCATCGACGTGATTGTGCTGGAAAAGCATGGCGATTTCCTGCGCGATTTTCGCGGCGATACCGTACATCCGTCGACACTGGACCTGATGCAGGAACTCGGTCTGCTGCAAGCCTTCCTGCAGCGGCCGCACAACCGCGCGCATGATCTGCACGTAACGATCGGCGGCCGCAACATGACGATCATCGATTTCACGCATGTACCCACGCACTGCAAGTTCATCGCCTTGATGCCGCAATGGGAGTTTCTGGATTTCCTGCGCGATCACGCCGAAACCTACCCGGGCTTCCATCTGATGCAGAACGCTGAAGTGACCGGCCTGCTGGAACAGGATGGCCGCGTTACGGGCGTGCAGGTCCATAGCGCCGATGGCCCGCTGTCCGTCCATGCCGACCTGGTCATCGGCGGCGACGGCCGCCATTCGACCGTGCGCCGCGCAGCCGAACTGGCTGTGCAAGACATTGGCGCGCCAATCGACGTGCTGTGGATGCGGCTGCCGACTGCGCGCGGTGATTCGCCCGATACCGGCGCGCATATCGGCGCCGGGCATTTCTTCGTCACCATCCATCGCGGCGACTACTGGCAATGTGCATACGTGATCGCCAAGGGTGGCATCGACGACATCCGGGCGCGCGGCCTGGACGCGTTTCGCCGCGAACTGGCGCAGGCCGCGCCGATGTTCGCAGGCCGCGTCGAAACCTTGCAAAGCTGGGACGACATCAAGCTGCTGAGCGTGACGGTCGATCGGCTGCAGCAATGGTGGAAACCCGGACTGCTGTGCATAGGCGATGCGGCGCACGCGATGTCGCCGATCGGCGGCGTCGGCATCAATCTCGCGATCCAGGATGCGGTGGCGGCGGCCAACATACTGGCGGCCTCGCTGTGCAATCCCGCAGTCGATACCATGCAACTGTCGCCGCTGCTGGCGCAGGTTCAGAAACGACGCAGCTTCCCGGTCCGCATCACGCAGGCCGTGCAGGTCGCCATCCAGAACCGCCTGCTGCTTCCCACCATCGCGCGGCAGGGTAACGCGCCGATCGAAGTCCCGTTTGCATTGCGCATGCTGCAGCGCTGGCCGCTGTTGCGTACATTGCCGGCACGGCTGTTCGCGGTCGGCGCCAGGCCCGAACATGTGCATACGCCCGCAGTGCGCGGGCAAGGTACGCGTCAACAGCAATGATCGATGCCGAGTGGAAAGAACGGATATTCCTACACGTTTTTAGGAAAAACACTGATCGAAAAAACAAGCAAGGTGATCTATTCTGCATGCCTGGCTGCGCTACGGCTGCAATCCGGACACATGAAAGCAATGACTTGTTTTCGTCTTTCCACTCAATGACAAGGAAACCGCCCATGTACCGCAACGAAACCTACCATCCGTGTTTCTCGCTGCATGCCACGATGATGGCGACGCAAAAGGACAAGAAACACGGCAACGAGGACAACACCCACTCGCACTCGGAAGAACATCCGCGTGCATCGCGCATCACCGTCGTCCCGATGAGCCGCGTATCGACGGGTTCCTTCCAGTAAGCCAGCTTTGCGCCGGCTGCAACCGGCATGAAAAAAGGGCGCCGCGGCGCCCTTTTGTTTTTTTCCTGCCTTGTCTGCATTCAGCTGATCAGGCTCTCGCGCGCGGCGGAACTGATCGCCACCACCGCCGGGTGCGTCAGCTGGCGTTCCACCGAAATCGCATAGAACTGTTCCGACACCGCGTTGGTGCGGCCGATCTCGGCCACGCCATGCTGCTTCTTGATCTGCTCGGCAACCGCCGATGGCGCGGCGAAAATGCCAGTGCCCGCTTCGCCGAAGGCCTGCAGCAACGCGCCATCGTCGAATTCGCCGACAATATTGGGACGGATCTTTTCCTTCTCGAACCAGCGCAGCAGGCGCGGACGCACCGCTGCGTCTTCGCCCGGCATCAGGAAGGGCGCGCCATCCATGCTTTTCGGAAAACCCTTCTTGTAATCCTTCGCCAGTTCCTTGGTGGCAAAGAAGGTCATGCCGCTTTCGCCCAGCAAGTGGTTGTAGCCGCGCACATCGATATTGGCCGGCATCGGGCTGTCCGCAATGACGATGTCGAGCCGGTGAATCGCGAGATCCGCCAGCAGGCTGGTCAGCTTGCCTTCGCGGCAGACGATGCGCAGCGACTCCGGCAATTGCATCGCCGGCTCCAGCAGCAGATACGCAATCGCTTTCGGCACCGCATCGGCAACCCCGACGCGGAACTGCAGCGGCCAGCCGCCAGGACGAAAGCGCAGCACTTCCTGCAACTCTTCGCCCAACGTGAAAATTTCATCGGCGTAACCCAGCACGACGCGACCCGCATCATTCAATTCGAGGCGGCGACCAATGCGGTTGAAGAGCTTGTAACCGAGCACGTCCTCGAACAGCGTGATCTGGCCGCTGATGGTCTGCGGCGTCAGATGCAGGCGCTCGCTGGCGCGGCCGATGCCGCCGGATTTGGCCACAACCCAGAAATAGTGCAAATGCTTGTAATTGATTGCTCCCATCTTGCAGCGCCCTCTTCACTTTTAACGAAATCTTAACGTATTATATTCGAATTTTCAGCACGGTCCATAGCGACTATAGTGAATTTGCCTGATATCGGCGAGACATCTTTTGCCGCATCGGAAGTCTGCCGCTGCCAGCATTTTCACGTCTTGTGAAGGAGGTAAACATGCAACCGCTCAATCAATTCCGCGACCGTCATCCGGCCATTGCGGCGCGTCCCGCTTCGGCCGATTCCGCGCTGTCTGCCAACCGGGTGATCCGCAATACCTATCTGCTGCTGTCGATGACGCTGCTGTTCAGCGCCGCCGCCGCCGGCATCACAATGGCGCTGAACCTGCCCGGCCCCGGCCTGCTGCTGACGCTGGCCGGCTATTTCGGCCTGTTGTTCCTGACCACCAAGTTCCGCAACCAGGGACTGGGCGTCGCCTTCGTGTTCGCGCTGACCGGTTTCATGGGCTACACGCTGGGTCCGATCCTCAACGTTTATCTCGGCATGGCGAACGGTGCGCAGACGGTAATGATGGCGTTCGGCGCCACCGCGGCGATCTTCATTGCGCTGTCGCTCTACGCGCTGCAAAGCCGCAGGGATTTCAGCTACATGGGCGGCTTCCTGACAGCCGGCATCCTGGTCGGCTTTCTGGCCGCGCTGGGTGCGGCGTTCTTCGACATGCCGGCACTGTCGCTGACGGTCTCGGCTGCGTTCGTGCTGCTGATGTCGGGTCTGATCCTGTACGAGACGAGCAACATCATTCACGGCGGCGAAACCAATTACGTGATGGCGACCGTGACGCTGTTCGTCGCGATCTTCAACCTTTTCACCAGCCTGCTGCAGCTGCTGGGCGTGGTCAACAGCGACGAGTAAGCGCGGCGAACGAGGAGAACGCGAAATGAAATGCCCGATATGCAGGGAGGCGGATCTGGTGATGTCCGATCGCCAGGGAATCGAGATCGATTATTGCCCGCAGTGCCGCGGCGTGTGGCTGGATCGCGGCGAACTGGACAAGATCATCGATCGGTCGAGCAGCGCCAGCGCCGAGCCGCCGCCGGCGGCGCGGCAAACGCATCGTGACGAGCGCTATCACGCGCTGCACGATGCACGCCCCGGTTACCGCGAGGGCTATGGCCATCGCAAGAAAAAAGGCTTCCTGGGCGAGTTGTTCGACTTCGATTGATTCCGGCAAGCTGGCGCGCTCCGCAATACAAGAGTCCCTGGACCGGCTCGCCTGATCCGCGTGCAATGGAGCAACTGGTATCATCGTTGTTTCGAAGAACGCATACAGGAAGCACATGGACGCCATCACCGCACTCGAGCGCCTGCGCGAAGGCAATCGCCGTTTCGTCGCCGGTACGCCCACCGCCAGCAATATCCCCATTCATGCCCGCCGCAGCGAAATCGCCGACGGCCAGGAACCGTTTGCGATCATCCTCGGCTGCGCCGACTCGCGCGTGCCGGCGGAAATGGTGTTCGATCAGGGCCTGGGCGACCTGTTCGTGATTCGCGTCGCGGGCAACATCGTCGCGCCTTCGCAGGTGGGCAGCGTGGAATTTGCGGCCGACCGCTTCAAGACCAAGCTGGTGGTGGTACTCGGCCACTCGCAATGCGGCGCCATCACCGCCACGCTGGAAGCCTTGCAGAACCCGACCGCGAGCGCGTCGCCCAGCCTGCAGTCGATCGTCGACCGCATTCGCCCCGCAATCGAAACGCTGACCGACACGCCGCTGAAGCACGATCACGACGAGCTGGTGCATCAATCCGTGCGCGCCAATGTCCGCGCCTCGGCCAGCCACCTGCGCCATGGCTCGGCAATCCTGGAAAACCTGATCCAGCACGAAGGTCTGCTGGTGGTCGGCGCCGAATATTCGCTCGAAACCGGCAAGGTGGATTTCTTCGACGGCGTGCCTGCATAAAGCCCGCGCAGAAGCGATGCGAGGTGCCGGCCGGCGCCTCGTTCAATATTCCAGACTCAGCGTAACCGAACCGAAACTCTGCGCATCCCGCTGCGTGCGGAATTCCTTGCTGCGCCAGTACTGCGCATAGGTGATCTTGCCGCCCGGCCATTGCCACGCAATACCGGCCGCGACGTCGCCGACGAAATATTTCTTGTCGACCTTGTGACTGTCCGCGAAGGTGTTCCCGTCCAGGAAAATATCGTGCGCGACCGCGCGCCCGTCCAGCGACACAAAGCCGTACACGCCGCTCTCGGCCATGCGGCGCGATGCCGTGGCCGGCAGCGGCGCATTGCTGTCACCGGCCGGCCGTATCGGTGATGTGCCGAAATCGTTCGGCAGGAAACTGCCGATGCGTATCTCGACGCCGGCATTCAGATAGGTTCGTACATTGCCCAAGCTATAACCGTAATGCGTGATCGCATCGATCTGCGGGCCGTCGCGCTCGGCATGACGGAAGATCCTGTCCTTGCGTTCGCGCACGAACTGCAGTCCGAGTTCATCGTGCAGCTGATTGTCCCAGCCCTCGAAGCGGTCGAAGCCGCGCACATCGTGGATGAAATTTTGCGACTGCCGCGCCAGCGAGGCCGGACCGACCACGCCCATATCGACCTCGGTAGTGACCATCCTGTTTTCGGTGCGCGCGTTATAGGCCAGGCCGAGGTAGAGCCAGCCGGCATACGGCCGGTCGTCCTTGATCACGTCGCGCCGCTTCGGATCGGTCGGCGTATACATCGCCTGGCCGAAGGTCACCACCATGTTGCGCGAATCGAAGGCGCCCGGCTGCACCCATTGCGAATAATGATTCAGCTCGCGCACCCAGCGCGGCAAGCAGGGATCGTTGACGTAATCCTCGAGATTGGCGGAGATCCACGAAAGCTTCACGCCGTTCGTGTAGTTGTTGTCGGTACCGGTGAACAGGTCGTTTTCAAAATACAGGTTATAGACATCCGGGTAATGCTTCAGCGCACGCACGCCCGGTTTTTCACCGCAGCTCTCGCTTGCGGGCTGCGGCGCATCCGCGGCGCAAGCGATGTGGCCGACCCACAGCATCAGGAGAAATGACGCGCTGGATAACCGATGGATGAGGGATGACCGGCGCTCGGGCAAACTGGTACACGTTTTGAATGACGGAAACATGGCGACAGTTTACAGGCAGTCGTCCGCCATGCGCCAACGCATGCGGTCCGGCAGAACATGCGGCGCCCCGTCAGTTCACTTACACTAGGCGTTTTGTTCCACCGGAATCTCCAGATGAAACTGCTACGCACGACAGGCGCGATGCTGATGCTGGCCGCCCTGCTCGCCGGCTGCGCCACCCAGAACAAATGGTCCGGCGCCAAGGCCGGCCTGTCCGGACAGCTGCAAGGCAGCGTCACCTATCGCGAACGTATGGCCCTGCCCGCCGACGCCCGTGTCATCGTGCGGCTCGAAGACGTCAGCCGCAAGGATGCAAGCGGCGCCTTCGTGGCGCAACAGACGCTGCGGCCGCGCACCGAAGTGCCGATCGCCTTCAACCTGCGCTACCTGCCCGCCGCGATCGATACGCGCCGCCGCTATGCGCTGCATGCGGCCATCGTCGATGCGCAGGACGAATTGCTGTGGATCTCATCGGAGCCAACGCTGGTGCAGTTCAATGAAACCGCGCCGATCGTGCTGACACTCGAACGCGCGCTCAATCCGTCGGCGCCGCCGCCTCCGGCGGCCGATACGGTGGTCGGCTTCAGGTGCGACGACTTCGCTTTCATCGCCAAGTTCTTTACCGGCAAGGTGGAAATCGCGCTCGCCGGCCGCACGCTGAGCCTGCCGCAGGTGCTGTCCGGTTCCGGCGCGCGCTACAGCGACGGCAAGACCACGTTCTGGAACAAGGGCGACACCGCGCTGTTCCAGATGAACGGCGTCGACTACAAGGGCTGCCGCGTCGACCCGGCCACCAAATTCAACGACCTAGCGCCGGCGCAGCGCTGACCGGCAACTGCACCAGTTGCCAGACGCCGTCGCGCCGCAGGCAGAAGCGGCGCTTTTCGTTCCGGCTTAATCGCTTCATTGCGTATTCGGCGCGCAGCGCAGCCGAACGATCGGCATACGGCACCACCGCCAGCAGCCGACGCGGCGGATGTGAGCGCGTATAGCGCGCACCGCGCCCTTTCGCATGCGCGGCATAGCGCGCCGCCACATCGACCGCGATGCCGGTATAGATGCTGCCGTCGCAGCATTCGATCAGGTAAAGGAACCAGCTCATCAGGATAGAAGGAATGCGCGGCGCCGCATCGGCGCCTTCGCTATACTTTGGCCGAACCTCTGCCAGCGCATCATGAAAAAAATTCTTGCCGTTTGCAAACGCTTCGTCCATTGCCATCTGCTGCTCATCGGCATGGCGGCCGGCATCCTCGCGGCAAACGTCGCACGCGCAGCGGAACCGGCGCTGGAACTGCATTTCCCCAACCAGAAACAGGTCGTGCCGCGCAGCGAACTGCTGAAAAATCCGGCGATACGCACCATCGTGATTCCCGAAGACGTTGCCTACAAGCGGACCATGACCTACCGCGCGCTGCCGCTGAAAGCCGTCGTGCGAAACCTGGAACAGGCGAAAGCGGTGCAGTTCAAGGCGCAGGACGGTTTTGTCGCCACGCTGCCCGCATCACTGCTGACCGGTGCATCGCAACCATGGATCGCGATCGAAACGCCCAATGCGCCATGGCCGGAACTGAAACCGGGCGGACACAGCGCCGGCGCATTCTATCTGGTCTGGCTATCGCCCGAGCGCAGCGGCGTCGGTCCGGAACAATGGCCTTACCAGATTGCATCGATCAGCGCAGCGCAAGCCTTGCCGGAAACCCATCCGCAAATCCTGCCCGAACCGTCACTGCCGAAAGACAGTGCCGAATATCGCGGCCTGCAGGTCTACAGCACGCACTGCGCCAGCTGCCACCGCATCAACGGCGGCGGCGAAGCGAGCATCGGCCCCGACCTGAACCTGCCCTTCAACCCGACCGAATATTTCCAGCCGGCCTTCCTGCGCCGCTACATCCGCGATCCGGCATCGGTGCGCAGCTGGTCCGGCATGACGATGCCCGGTTTTCCGCAAACGGTGATCAGCGATCCGCAGTTGAACGATTTGCTGGCTTATCTGCGCAGCATGGCGCAGCGCAAGGGTGAGCCAAAAGCCGCGGAGGCAAAGGCGCCAGCGAAGAACTAGGCTGCTTCGCCCTGCGTTTCCGTGAAGAAGCGCGACTGCAGCTCTTCCAGGCCCAGCTCCTGCAGCACCTGCTGCAGTCGTTCGCTCGGACGGCGGCGCGGCAAGCCCTTGTAGCTGGCGATGATCAGTTCATTTTTCATCGAATGTTCCCAGCCGACCAGTTCGGTCACATTGACCTGGTAGCCGTGCGCTTCCAGCTGCAGGCAGCGCAGCACGTTGGTGATCTGGCTGCCGAATTCGCGCGTATGCAGCGGGTGTCGCCAGATCTCGGTCAGCGCATTCTTCGCCAGCGTCTTCCCCTTGTTTTTCTTCAGCACCGACGCGACTTCGGCCTGGCAGCACGGCACCAGCACGATGAAGCGCGCTTGCTTCTTCAGCGCGAACCGGATCGCATCGTCGGTCGCGGTATTGCAGGCGTGCAGCGCGGTGACCACGTCGATCTTTTGCGGCAGGCGATCGGACACGATCGATTCCGCGACCGACAGCTTGAGGAAGGACATGCCGGGGAAAGCGAGCCGCTGCGCCAGCGCTTCCGATTTCTGCACCAGCTCGTCGCGCGTCTCGATGCCGTAGATGTGAGGCTTGCCCGGCAGATCCTTGAAGAACAGGTCATACAGGATGAAACCCAGATAGGACTTGCCGGCGCCGTGGTCGACCAGCGTGATATCCGCATGATCCTGCAGCACTTCCTGCAGCAAGGGTTCGATGAACTGGTACAGGTGATAGACCTGCTTCAGCTTGCGCCGGCTGTCCTGGTTCAGCTTGCCGTCGCGCGTCAGGATATGCAATTCCTTCAGCAGTTCGATCGACTGCCCGGGACGAATGTCGTGCCGCGTGGCGGTAGGGGTGGCGTCGTCGCCGGGACGTGCTTTGCGCTGCGGCTTGTTCATGATGAAGCGTTCGGTGGATTCGCCGTCACTATAGGGACTTTGTCCGGCGCGGGCAACCGGCATGACGGGAACTGCGGCACTGCCCGCGCGGTCCGAGCGCTAGCGATGCGCGCGTCTGTAGAAACACCGATAATCTGTGCCGGCGACATGCTATCTTGCCATCATCGTCACGCCGTTTCCGATCGCTTCCACGCCTTGCTCAACCTCCTCGCCCATTTCCGTTCGTATTGCCGAGCACCAAGCGTCTGTCGCCTGCGGCAGGTGTCGTCAATCACGCTGTGTGCCTTGCTGTCGTGCTCCGTCGTTGCCGAGGCGCATGCTCAGGACGACATAGACATGGGCACGGCGCCGACGCAGGCCTATACCGTCGACATCGACGGCGCCGGCGAATTGCGTTCGCTGCTGGCGGACAACCTGGAACTGACGCGGCACCAGTCCGACAAGGACATCAGCGCAGACGAGATAGTGCGGCTGGCGGGCGCCGCGCCCAACCAGATTCGCGCGCTGCTGGCGACCGAAGGCTATTTTTCACCGACCGTAACGCATGAACTCGACAGGCAGAGCACGCCTTGGGTCGCGCACTATACCGTCACGCCCGGCCCCGTCACCACGATCGAATCGGTCGACATCGCGTTCACCGGTCCGATCGCCAGCGGGCCAACGGCGGATGAACCGCGCATGGCGCAGGCGCGCCGCCGCTGGCGACTGCGCGAAGGCGAAACCTTCCGTCAGAAGGATTGGGACGACGCGAAAAGCGCGCTGTTGAAATCGCTGCTGGTACGCGACTATCCCGCGGCCGCGATCACGCACAGCGAAGCGCGCATCGATCCCGCGACCAATCGCGCGCAATTGTCGGTGACGCTGGCATCCGGCCCTGCATTCACCTTCGGCGAAGTGCAGATCGAAGGCCTGAAGCGCTATCCGCGCAGCATGATCGACGACCTGAATCCGATCCGGCCGGGCGAACCGTATTCGCAGGAAAAACTGAACGAATTGCAGGCGCGCGTGCAGGACACCGGTTATTTCCGCTCGACATTCGCCACCGTCGACGTCGACGCCGCGCATCCGGACCGCGTGCCGGTGCGGCTGGACCTGGTCGAAAACGAACGCAAGCGCCTGTCGCTGGGCCTGGGCTTCTCGACCGACGTCGGCCCGCGCGAACAGATCAAGTATCTGGACCGCAATTTCCTCGGCCGGAACTGGCGCCTCGATTCAGCCTTGAAGCTGGACCGCGAAACGCGCAATATCGGCGCCGACGTCACGCTGCCGCCGCTCGCCAATACCTGGCGGCCCAGCTTCGGCTCGCATTACGAATACACCGACACCGAAGGCGAGATCAACGACAAGACCGTCACCGCGGCGCGGCTGACCAGCCCGGACAGGAACGATGAAAAGGTGTGGGCGCTGTCGCTGTATACCGATCATCAGCGCATTGGCGACGACTTTGAAAACAATCGCAAGGCGCTGGTCGGCTCCTTCACCTATACGCGCCGCCGCGTCGACAACCTGATCACGCCGTCGCGCGGCTATGTGGCTTCCATCGATCTCGGCGCCGGTCCGGCCGGATTGCTCAACGAAAAAAGCCTGGCGCGCGTGGTGGGGCGCATCACGTATCTGTCACCGCGCTACAAGCGCTGGCAGGCAGTGCTGCGGGCGCAGGTCGGGCAGGTGTTCGGCGCCGACCGCGATACCGTTCCCGCCGATCTGCTGTTCCGCACCGGCGGCGACCAGACGGTGCGCGGCTATGGCTACAATACGCTGGGCGTCGAGCAGGATGGCGCGATCGTCGGCGGCACCGTGACCGCCGTCGTCAGCGCGGAACTGGTGTATCGCATCACGCCGCAATGGGGCGCAGCCGTATTTACCGATGCCGGCAACGCCGCCGACAGCTGGAGCGACTTCCATTTTGCGCAAGGCAGCGGCGTCGGCGCGCGCTGGCGCAGCCCGATCGGCCCCGTCAATCTCGATCTCGCCTACGGTCACGATACCGGCAAGGTCCGCCTGCATTTTTCGATCGGCTATGGTTTCTGATAACGGGTCCGCAGCCAACACCGGCACGCCGCGCCGCCGCACGGTGCGCATCGCGTTGCTGGCATCGGCGGCGCTGCTGCTGTCCGTTGGCATCGCGCTTGGCTGGTTGCTGAACAGCGAACGCGGCACGCGTTTTGCGCTCGCCAACGCGGTGAACTGGTCCGGCGGCATGCTGCAGGCAAACGATGTCGACGGCACGCTGGCCGGCCCGCTGCGCATCGGCAGCCTGACGGTGACGTTGCCGGACAAGACCGTCGCGCTGCACGAGGTGCAGCTGGAATGGCAGCCGCTGGCGCTGTTACGCGGCACCCTGCACATCGAGTCGCTGCGGGTCGGCAAACTCGGCCTCACCAGCAAGATCAAGCAGTCGGACGAACCGCTGACGCTGCCGACCAATCTCGGCCTGCCGGTGAAGGTGCAGATTGACCGCGTGCAAGTCGACGGCGGCGACATTGCCTGGGGTCCGATGGCCGTCATTACGCTCGGCGGCTTCGCGTTCCGGCTGGATTTCGACGGGCAGCGCTACCTGCTTGATCTCGACCGCTTCAGTGCACAGACAGAATCCGCTGCGCAATCCGGCGAACAGGCGTTCAAGGGCAGCGTCAGCGGCACCGCAACACTGGCGGCAGCATCCCCATTTGCCTTGCAGCTGACGCTGGACGCCAGCAGCAGCACGACGCTGGATCAGCGCACGATCGCCGCGCGCGGCCATGTCGGCTTGCAGGGAACGCTGAGCGAGATACAGGCCACGGTCGACGTGCACGCCGGACAAGCCGGCATCCGCGGCAAGGCCGTGCTGCGGCCGTTCGCAGAGCGGCCGCTGGGTGCGACCGATCTGCGTGCCGACAAGCTGAACCTGGCGGAATTCGCGCCAGGCCTGCCTGCGACCGAGCTGCACGCAGCATTGCGCGTGAACGACAACGGCGCCGGCCAGCTGAGCATGGACAATGCGGCAGCCGGCTTGTGGAACGACCGGAGGTTGCCGCTGCGCTCACTGCTGGTCGCGTTCACGCAAGGCAAGGAACAATTCCGGTTCGATCGTATCGAGGCGACGCTTGGCAGCGCCAGACAAAGTGCGGGCCGCATCGACGGCGGCGGGCGCTATGCGAAAGGCGCATTGACGCTGAAGCTGCAGACCGATGCTTTGGACTTGAAGAAGCTCGACGCGCGCACGCGCACCACGCGTCTCGCCGGCACGCTGGATGTGCGGCATGCCGGCGGCAAGCAGGACGTCACGCTGGCCTTGCGCGAACCGCTGCTGCACAACCCGCTGACGCTTGACGCGCATGCGGTAATGAGCGACGAAGCGATCGCCGTCGACCGCTTCGCACTGCGCGCCGGCAGCAGCGCCGTCGATGTCTCCGCGCATATCGGCTTGGACGGCAGGCAGGCATTCGACGCGCAAGCAACAGCGCGCGCGTTCGATACGCGCGATCTCGGTAATTTCTCCGCCCTGCCCCAGCTGCTGCTGAATGGCGAGCTTGCAATCAGCGGCGTGCGACAACCGGGCCTGGAAGCGGCGCTGTCCTTCCGCATCGATCGCAGCCGGCTCGGCAATGAAAAAGAAGGCGCGGCACTGAGCGGCGCCGGAAAAGCGCAACTGCATGCGGACAGCCTGACGATCTCGATGCTGGAACTGCAGGCCGGCGACAACCGCTTCAGCGCACAAGGCCGGCTGGCCGAACGCGACGCGCGCATTACGTACAGCCTGCGCGCCCCGACGCTGCGGCAACTGGGCTCCCCATTCGACGGCGCGCTGCAGGTCGACGGCGAAGTGCGCGGCAGCGTGCGGCAGCCGCGCGTCACCGCGCAATGGCAGGGCAAGCAGATTCGCGCACCGGGCGAGGTACGCATCGACAGCACGCAAGGCAAGGCGACGTTCGGCTTCGATCGCAGCAGTGCGATCCTGCTGGTCAGCGCCGACATCGATGCCAGCGCAGGCGAACTGCGCGTCGGACAACAGCACTTGGGCAATGCGACGCTGCGGACGCAAATGGCAGCCGCCGCCAACTCGCCGCTGTCGCTTGCCTTGCGTGCGGACGGCATAGACAGCAGCCGCCTGCGCGCCGAACATTTTGCGCTCGACGTCACCGGCACCACCGCGCGTCACCAGTTGCACGCCACACTGACCGAACGCGAACAGAACTGGAAGATCGCTGCATCGGGAGGATTGCAAGACCTGCAGCGCGCACCGCGCTGGCAAGGCGCGATCGATGCGCTGGATGCGAGCGGAAAATTGAACGCAAAGTTACCGGCACCGGCTGCGCTGCAAATCTCGCAGCGCCTGGTGCAACTCGATCACTTTACGCTGGATGCCGAAGACGCGCGCATCGTGATCGAACAATTCATGCGCCAGGGCGGCAGCATGGCAACGCGCGGGCATTTCGAGCATTTGCAGCCGACGCGCCTGCTGGCCTATTTGCAGCCGCAGACCGCCGTTGATGCCGACCTGAAGCTGGCGGGCAGCTGGAACCTGAAGAGCAATGGTCAGGTGGCCGGCAGCGTTAACGTGCAACGCGAAAGCGGCGATATCCGCATGCTGGGCAGCGCACCAGTCGCGCTCGGCTTGACGACCTTGACCGCGAGCGTCAATGCCGATCGCGGCCGCGTGGCCGTGACGCTGCGCGCGGAAGGCAAGCAGCTGGGCCGCATTGCGCTCGATCTGTCAACGGCACTGGATCGCGGCCTTGCCATTGCGCCGAATGCACCGCTGTCCGGCAGCGCACAGGTGAACACGCCGGCGCTGGGCTGGCTCGGTCCGCTGGTATCGCCGGCGCTGGTGACGGAAGGCAGCCTGCAGACCGATGTGCGCATCAGCGGCAGCATCGGCGATCCGCATGTGAGCGGTCAGATCGCCGCCGACAAGCTGCGCCTGTTGTTTACCGATACCGGCATCGATCTGCGACAAGGCAGCCTGCGCGGCGAGTTCCAGAACGACCGCCTGCTGATCAGAACGCTGAACTTCCAGAATGGCGGCACGCTCGCCATCGCGGGGCCGATCAGTCTTGCCAAGCAAGCGCTTGCGCTGGAACTCACGATCAATGCCACGCGCTACCGCCTGCTGGACCGCTCGGATCGCAAGCTGGTCGTCAGCGGCAACAGCGTGGTCGGCTGGCGCGAAGGCATGCTGAAGGCCAACGGGAACTTCACCGCGGATTCGGGCTTCGTCGATATCGGCACGTCGGATGCGCCGGAACTGTCGGACGATGTCGTCATCGTCGGTCGTTCGCCGAAGCAGTCGACCAAAACCGCGATCGCGCTCGATCTCGGTCTCGACCTCGGCAAAGGTATTCGCGTGCGCGGCCGCGGACTCGATGCGCTGCTGCTCGGCCAGATCCGCCTGCTGGCCAGCGCCGGCGATACGCTGCGCGCGGAAGGCACGCTGCGCGTGAAGTCGGGCACCTTCAAAGCCTATGGCCGCGAACTGGCGATCGAACGCGGCCTGCTGCGCTTCAACGGCGCGCTGAACAATCCGGCGCTCGACATCCTCGCGATGCGCAAGGGGCAGGAAGTGGAGGCCGGCGTCTCGGTCGGCGGCACCGTGCTGA
>DATMTZ010000019.1:0-9826 GCA_035563975.1 Oxalicibacterium sp.
GCGATTATAACGTTCCGGATCGCATGAACGCCGCGGCTTTTCCTCAGTCTGTCTTATGTCGCGTGGTGTATGATTTCGCCGCCGTTACCAAGGAAAAATATGGATTTGATGCAGTTCTTCGACATGATCTTGCATGTCGACAAATATATGGGGTTGTTCATCGCGCAGTACGGCACGCTGATTTATGCGGTCCTGTTCGCGATCATCTTCTGCGAAACCGGTTTGGTGGTCCTGCCTTTCCTCCCTGGCGATACCCTGTTGTTCATCGGCGGCGCATTCTGCGCGGCGGGCAGCATGAATATCTGGCTGTTGCTGCTCCTGCTGATTGCGGCGGGCGTACTGGGCAATACGGTCAACTATGGCATCGGGCACCTGCTGGGCGACAAGGTCTATACGCGCGACTATCGCTGGCTGGATCGCAATGCCCTGCAGCGCACGCATGCGTTCTATGAAAATCACGGCGGCAAGACGCTGGTGCTGGCGCGTTTCGTGCCGGTGGTGCGCACCTTCGCGCCGTTCGTGGCCGGCGTGTCGCGCATGAGTTTCGCCAAGTTCCAGTTCTTCAACTGTGCCGGTGCGATCCTGTGGGTGGGCTTGCTGCTGGCTGCCGGCTACCTGTTCGGCGACATGCCGGTGATCCGCGACCACTTGAATACCATCGTGCTGATCGGCGTCGGTGCGGCAATCGTGCCGGTCGCCCTGGGTGGCGTGTGGAAAATCGGCAAGCGGCTGTCAAAAAAATAAACCGGATCGGCCTGGGCGCTTGCAGCCTCACGTCATCCGGTTTTTCGCCAGCGGCGGATTTTTCGCGAAGTAGTTCTTGATGCCTTGCGTGACGGCGTCTGCCATGCGGTCCTGGTAGGCGTCGTCGTTCAGTTTCTTTTCTTCGGCCGGATTGGAAATGAACGCGGTTTCGATCAGGATGCTGGGAATATCCGGCGCCTTCAGCACCGCAAAGCCCGCGCGTTCCACAGCGCCCTTGTGCAGGCGGTTGATGCCGCCAATCTCGCGCAGCACCGCGTTGCCGAGTTTCATGCTGTCGTTGATCTGGGCCGTGGTGGACAGGTCAAGCAGCACGCTGGCGAGCTGCGTGTCGTGATTCTTCACATTGGTGCCGCCGATCAGGTCGGCCGCATTTTCCTTGTTGGCCAGCCAGCGCGCGGCGGCGGAGCTGGCGCCTTTTTCCGACAATACAAAAACCGATGAACCGTTTGCCGTCGGCTGCACGAAGGCATCGGCGTGGATGGAAACGAACAGGTCGGCCTGCACCTTGCGCGCCTTCTGCACACGCGTGTGCAAGGGCACGAAATAATCGGCGTCGCGCGTCAGCATCACGCGGATGTTCGGTTGCTGCTCGAGCTTGGCCTTGAGCCGCTTGGCGATGGCCAGCACCACGTGTTTTTCGAAGCTGCCGCCGCGTCCGATTGCACCCGGGTCTTCGCCACCGTGTCCGGGATCGAGCGCGATCGTCAGCATACGCGTGACCTGCGGCGGGCGATCCACCTTCGGTTCGGCGTAGGGCGGTTTCGCTTCCGCCACAGGCGGCGGCATGTTGTCGTCCGGCGCGTCGGCAGACCACTGGCCTTTTTCGATCAGCGCGGCGATCGGATCCGGCGGATTGATCGGGTAGAGATCGAACACCAGCCGATATTTGTATTCGCCGACCGGTTTCAGCGTAAACACCTGCGGATTGACCTCTTCCTTCAGGTCGAACACCAGGCGCACGACATTCGGCTTGTTCTGGCCGACACGCACCTGCTTGATATAGGGATCGTTCGGCTCGATCTTGGCAACCAGGCTTTTCAGCGTCGGGTTCAGGTCGATGCCTTCCAGATCGACGACCAGCCGATCCGGATTCTTGATCATGAAGTGCGTGGCCTTGAGATCGGCGTCGTTTTCCAGCGTGACGCGCGTGTAGTCGTCGGCGGGCCAGACGCGGACTGCGACAATCTGGGCGGCGAGAGCCGGCAAGGGAGCAACGAGCGACAGGAGCAGCGTGCCGCCGGCTTTCAGCACCGTGCGGCGTACCTTCGGGTTTACAGGTTTGGCGCGAACTTTAAACGATTCAGACATGCAGCACCCTGGTCGGACAACGCCAGCAATTCTACATCACGTCCTTCGCCGGCGACACCCAGCGTGATGCTGATATCGGGCGGCGGCAGGATCGTTTCGGCCTTCTCCGGCCATTCGACGATGCAGATCGCCTGCTGGTTGAAGTGATCTCGGAAACCGGCGTCCAGAAATTCTTCCGGACTCGCCATCCGATATAAAT
This sequence comes from Oxalicibacterium sp., assembly GCA_035563975.1. Classification (GTDB taxonomy): domain Bacteria; phylum Pseudomonadota; class Gammaproteobacteria; order Burkholderiales; family Burkholderiaceae_D; genus Oxalicibacterium. Next base: position 2,273 of record DATMTZ010000019.1, read on the forward strand.
CGAAGTGCACGACGCTGACGGTCTGTTCACCAAGTTGGACGGTGTACGGTTCGGCCAATGTGTAAGTCGGGCTTTTGACATGGCCTTGGTGGCCCAGCGCGTGCAGCGTAGCGCGCGTCAGCGCCGTCTTGCCGGCGCCGAGGTCGCCGTGCAGATAAATCGTCAGTCCCGGCGTGAGCGCGTGCGCCAGCGAAGTGCCGAGCGCCAGTGTGCCGGCTTCTTCGTGCAGGTGCAGGGTGATGGGATGCATGCGCTTCGTGAGATCCTGTGCGGTCGGCCGCGTCGTGCCGTAGAGTGATTTGCGCGAACGGAGTTCCGTTCCGCGTCGTCGCCGGTATTTTACGAGCCGACTGCGGTAAACATCAACCGACCAGCGCCAGCCACAGCGGCAGCGTCGCCATCGACAGCAGCGTGCCGGCGGAGATCAGGAAGGCGACCAGCGGCCCGTTGCCGCCCATGCGCACCGCCAGCACGTAGGCGCTGGAAGCAGTGGGTAGCGCGGCGAACAGTACTGCCACCTGCAGCTGCAGTGTCGGCAGGCCGAGCCACAGGCCAAGACCATATGCGACCGCCGGCACCGCGACCAGCTTGACGAAGATGAAGTAGGCGGCGATCCCCTTGGATGCATGCAGGCCGCTGATGCGCAGACCGGCGCCGACCATCATCAGACCGAGCGCGATCGATGCATTGCCCAGGCGCGACAGGATCACGCCGGCGACTTCGGGCAGGCGCAGGCCGAGCAGGTTGAAGGCGACGCCGGCGACGGTGGCGATCAGCAGCGGATTTTTCAGCAGTTCGCGCAGCAGGCCGCCGCGCTGGCCGACCAGCGCATGCACCGACGCCATGTTCGTCAGCGGCACCGCGAAGCCGATGATCAGCGCCATGGTCGATGCCGCCTGGCCGCCGTCGAGCCGGCTGGCTGCGGCCAGCGCGATATAGGAATTGAAACGGAAGGCCGTCTGCACGCCGGATTCGAAGATCATCGGCCCCGCCTTGAACAGCGGCTTGGCGAGCCAGCCGAACAGCATGCCGCTGATGGTCGCCGCCAGCGCAACCTGCAGCACGCGGCCGGTGGTGCCGAAATCGAGCGGCGCGCGCGAGGTCGAATAGAATAGCAACGCGGGGAACAGCACGAAATAGATCAGCTTCTCGAGGCCGGTCCAGAATTCGCGGCCCCAGTTCGTGACGCGGATCAGCAGCGCGCCGAACAGGATCAGCGAAAAATCGGGAAGCAGGATGTTGACGATGGACATGCGTGGCGGCGCGCCTGTTGCGTAATGGGAAAAGCGGCGAAGAAACAAGGACGAAACAGCGTGGTGGAAGCGGCCGCGCCTGTTGGCCGATACGTGCTGCCGCCGCTTATTTCAGCAGCCGCGCCAGTTCGACCGCGGTCTTCACGTTCATCTTGTCGAAGATATGCGCGCGATGGACTTCCACCGTGCGCATGCTGATGCCGAGCTTGTCGGCGATCACCTTGTTCATCTTGCCGTCGAGGATCAGGTCCAGCACCTCGCGCTCGCGCGTCGACAATGCGGCCAGGCGCGTGCGCACTGCCGAGCTGGCTGCCGCCTGCTCGGAAGCGGCCAGCGCTTCCTGCACGCGATCCATCAGCTTGTTGTCATTGAAGGGCTTTTCGAAAAAATCGAAGGCGCCGCGCTTCAGGCTGTCGACCGCCATCGGCACATCGCCGTGGCCGGTCAGGAAAATCACCGGGAACATCTGCGTCAGCTCGCGCGAAGCGAGCTGGTCGAACAGCGCGATGCCGCTGATTTCCGGCATGCGCACGTCGAGCAGCACGCATTGGCCCTGCGGCGCGCCGCGCACCAGGCCGTCGAGCGCGGCAAGAAAGCCTTTGCCGCTGTCATAGGCGGTCGCCTGAATGCCGCGCGACTTCGCCAGCCACAGCAGCGAATCGCGTACCACTTCCTCGTCATCAACAATATGCAGCATTACCTGTCCTGTCGGTCTGCCTCGTGCCTCATGCCGGCGCGTTCTCCGGCATCCAAGTCCGGCACATGAACTGGCCGGTTCGTTCGGCGGTGAATGCCGCGTCGGCCATTCGTCATTTTATTGTTTTTCGCCAGTCGGCATTGTCGTGGCGATCGCCGGTTTTTGCAACGCCGGCAGCGAAAAGCGGAAGATCGTGCCACCGCCCGGATTGTCGCTGTGCGTCAGCGTGCCGCCGTGGAATTCGATCGCGGTGCGGCAAATCGACAGGCCCATTCCCATGCCGTCCGCCTTGGTCGAGTAGAACGGCGAGTACAAACGATCGGTCACTTCCGGCGGAATGCCGTGACCCTGGTCGATGACCGATACGACGACATTGCGCGGCGTGGCGTCGTCGAGGCCGGCGGTAATGCGCAGGATGCGCTTTTCCAGCGGCACACCCTGCATCGCCTCGGCGCCGTTGCGCGTCAGGTTCAGCAGCACCTGTTCGATCAGCACGCGGTCAGCCAGCACCGGCGGCAGGCCGGGCGGAATGTCGGTGCGGATGGCGACGAAATATTTTTGCGCCTGCAGCTCCACCAGCGTCATCACGCTGTCGACCAGCTCCTTGATGGTCACCGCTTCGCGCGTCGGTTCGCGTTTCTTGACGAAGGTGTGCACGCTGCGAATGATCTGCCCGGCGCGCTGCGCCTGCGTGTTGACCATCTGGAACGCGTGCGTCAGCGTGCCGCGATCGGCCGGCTGGTCATTGCCGTGCTGCCACTCCAGCATGTTGAGCGCGCCGGTGGTGTAGCTTGAAATCGCGGCCAGCGGCTGGTTCAGTTCATGCGCCAGCGTCGAGGCGATCTCGCCCATCGTTGCCAGGCGCGCGCTGGCCTGCAGTTTCTCCTGCTGCTGGCGGTTCAGGTCTTCGATGCGCTTGCGCTCCGAAATGTCGAGGATGGAACCCATCCAGCCGGTTTGCTTGCCGTTGTTGTCGACCAGCGGCGATTCGTAGATCAGCACCGGGATGCGGCGGCCGTCGGTATGTTGGAATATCGTTTCGGAACCTTGCGGCGTCACGTTGCCCGCAGCCAGCTGCGAAAAGCGCTTCTGGTATTCGTCCACCGCTTCCGGCGCCCAGTAGGGCATGGGCGGCGCGCGGCCGACGATGTCGTCGACTTCCATGCCGACCATTTGCGCAAACGCCGGATTGACGTAGGTGATGCGGCCTTCCATGTCGCGCGCGCGCAGGCCGGTGACCAGCGAGTTCTCCATCGCGGTGCGGAAGGTGATTTGTTCGCGCAGCGCCGTTTCGGCGGCGAGGCGGCGGTTGATGTCGCGCCACAGCGCGATCAGGCTCCACACCAGTCCGAGCGACAGCAGGATGACGATGTCGACCAGCAGGCTGGGCAGCAGCTTGGGCGCGCTCTTGATGCTGTTGGTGCTCAGCTTCAGCGTCAGGCCGGCCAGGTTCAGCGCGCGCGTATGCGTGTAGACGTCGCGGCCGGCGCCGCCGGAGGCGCGCTTGTAGATCAGCACGTCGTTCATGTCGGTCAGCGCGATCTCGTTGTCTTGCGCAAACCACCATGGAACCATGTCATCGAGTATGCTGGTGGCGAGATAGCTGGCGATGATGCTACCGACGTATTTGCCGTGCGAGAAAAGCGGCACGTGATAGTCGATCATCAACGGCCCGGTGATGTCCTGCGCCGGCTGGCTGTACAAGGGCGTGCGCATGCTGCGCGCGCGTTCGGCGGCGCGGCGCGACGCGGCGGACAGGTCGTGATACGAAATCAGCGTCTCGCCGGTGGAGGCGACCAGCCGGCCGTGCGCATCCAGTTCGATGATGCGGTGAATTTCGTGGTTGTCGCGGATCAGGCGCTCCATGCGTTCGGCCAGGCGTGGCCCGCTCAGATAGCCGCCGACGATTTCGGTGCCGATCAGCGCGAGGCTTTCCTCGTTGCGTTGCAGCTGGAAGCGGATCGTCTGCTCCACCCACAGCGAATCGGCGATCAGCTGTTCCTGCCGTTCCATCGTTTCCTGGCGTTTTTCATGCAGGGGAAGCCAGATCAGCGTGGTGATGAACAGCAGCGCCAGGAACAGCGGCAGCAGCCAGCGCCAGGCCTGTTTTCGACTGGGAAAACCGAAAGACGGCGAACGGGGTAGAGTGGATTTCATATCAGCGAGTCGGGACCGGTCTTTGAAAGAGATTTGCACGTCGGCCCACAGAAGCCTTATTCTGCGGCAAATCGCTGTCCCGTGCGCAGCGGAATGTGGTTATCCACAGTTGTGATGCCCGGGGCGACTACGCATAGTTGCGACACAAAATTTTTAACAATATCACTTCGATTGCGTAATGAAATTAGCAAGAATGCTGCCTCTGTTGTTGCTTGGCGCGGCGCTGTCGCTGGCCGGCATTGCGGCTGCCCAACCGGCCGTTGCGCCGATCGTCATCAAGTTCAGCCATATTGCCGATAGCGCGACGCCGCGCGGGCAGGCGGCGCTGCGATTCAAGCAACTGGTCGAGCAGGCCAGCCACGACCGTCTGCGTGTGGACGTCTATCCGAACGGCGTGCTGTACCGGGAACCGGATGAGCTCGAGGCGCTGCAACTCGGCGCAGTGCAGATGCTGGCGCCTTCGCTGTCCAAGCTGGCGCTGTTCGGCCTGCGCGAATTCGAAGTGTTCGATCTGCCTTATGTGTTTACCGATCAGAACGCCGTCGACCGCGTGACGCGGGGTGCGGTCGGCAAGAACCTGCTGAAGAAGCTGGATGCGCGCGGCATGGTCGGTCTCGCCTATTGGAATGGCGGTTTCAAGTTCATGTCGGCCAACAAGCCGATCATGATGCCGAATGACTTCATCGGCTTGCGCATGCGCATCCATGCGTCGCGCGTGCTGGACATGCAGATGGATACGCTGGGCGCGACGCCGCTGACGATCGATGCCGCCGATGTCTATACCGCGCTGGAAAACGGCCTGGCCGACGGAACGGAAAGTACGCCGGCCAATTTCCGTGCGCGGCGCTGGGACCAGGTGCAGAGCAACATCACGCTGTCCAATCACGGGTATATCGGCTACGCGGTGATCGTCAACAAGCGCTTCTGGGAAAGTCTGCCGACAGATCTGCGCAAGATCATCGAGGACGCGATGGCTGAAGCGACTACCTACGGCAATGCGCTCTCGGCCCGTGAAAACAGCGCTGCGCTGGAGTGGCTGAAAAAATCCGACCGTGTCGTCGTCCACGTGCCGTCGACGACCGAACGAGCCGCATGGCGCCAGGCATTGCAGCCGGTTGCGCGCGATCTGGAAGCCCGCATCGGCAACGGCATCGTGACGGCGACCGAGAGTGCCGCCGACGGCCGCTGGCGCCGGCGCTGAGGTTTTTCTTCCCCGTTTTTCACGGTGCCTGCGAGATTACGCAACACCAGTCAGTAAACTGCAAGCTTCTCCGGATAGAATGCGAAAACCATTGCGTCATTCGTCTTCCGCCAGGCCGCATCGCTGGCCGAAGGAAGACCGCGCACTGGAAAGCACGCGGATAGTCATGACGTGCCTGCCTATATCAAGAAAAGGAGACAGACCATGAAGGGTAAATTTTTAACCGCCATTGCCGGCCTCGCGCTGGTTGCCAGTGCATCCGCGTTTGGCGAGGCCTATCCGACCAAAACCATCACGATGGTCGTGCCGTTCTCGGCCGGCGGCCCGACCGATACGGTGGCGCGCCTGGTGGCGCAATCGATGTCGACCACGTTGAAGCAGACCGTGATCGTTGAAAACGTCGGCGGCGCCGGCGGCACCATCGGCGCGGCGCGTGTCGCCAAGGCTGATCCGGACGGCTATACCCTGCTGCTGCATCATATCGGCATGTCGACCGCGCCGACGCTGTACCGCAAGCTGAGCTTCAATCCCGTCACCGATTTCGCGCCGGTCGGCCTGATTACCGACGTGCCGATGACCTTCATCGCGCGCCGCGATTTCCCTGCCAAGGATCTGAAAGAGCTGCTCGCCTACGTGAAGGCGAACAAGGACAAGGTCAGCTACGCCAATGCCGGCGTCGGTTCCGCTTCGCACCTGTGCGGCATGCTGTTCATGACGGCCATCAACACCGAACTGACGACGGTGCCATACAAGGGTACCGGTCCGGCGATGAACGATCTGCTCGGCAGCCAGGTCGACTTCATGTGCGACCAGACCACCAACACCACCAGCCAGATCAAGAGCGGCAAGGTCAAGGTATATGCCGTGACGACCAAGACCCGCGTGCCGTCGCTGGCCAATGTGCCGACCATGAACGAAGCCGGCGTGCCGGGCTTCGAAGTCGCGGTGTGGCATGGCCTGTATGCGCCGAAAGGCACGCCGGACGCGATCGTCAACAAGCTGTCGGCGGCCTTGCAGGCGGCGCTGAAGGATCCGACCGTCAAGCAGCGTTTTGCCGATCTCGGCACCGAGCCGGTTTCGCAAGACCGCGCGACGCCGGAAGCACTGCGCACGCACCTGAAATCGGAAATCGCCAAGTGGGCGCCGATCATCAAGAAAGCCGGCATTTACGCAGACTGATGGCTGCATTGCCGTGATCCGTTCAAATGGCGAGGTAGCTGCATACCTCGCCATTTGAGTAATGGATACTGCAAAATCTTTAACGCAATGCGCGACGCAGCGGATGTGCTCATGGTGCGTCGCCATTGCGGGTTTCAACGTCAAGGGGAAGTACCGTGCCTTCATTCATTCGTCATCCCAAGGATTTCTGGACCGGAATCATTTTTCTGATTGTCGGTCTGGCGGCCGTGATCATCGGTCGCAATTACCCGATGGGCACCGCCGGCCGCATGGGGCCGGCCTATTTTCCGACCGTGCTGGGCGGCTTGCTGGCGCTGATCGGCCTTGCGGCGGCAATTCGCTCGTTCCTCCACGACGGCGAGCCGATCGGTAAATTCGCGCTCAAGGAAACGGCGTTGATCATCGGCGCGGTGCTGCTGTTCGGATTCCTGATCCGCGGCGGCGGCATGATCGTGGCGGTCATTGCGATCGTGCTGTTGAGTGCGCGTGCCAGCTGCAAATTCAAGTGGCGTTATTCGGTGCCGCTGGCGGTCGGCTTGGCGGCATTTGCCGTGCTGGTTTTCGTGAAACTGCTTGGCCTGCCGATCCCGATTCTCGGGCCCTGGTTCGGCGCCTGGGAAATTTAAAGAGGAACCGACATGGAGTTACTTTCTCATCTGGGACTCGGTTTCGAGACTGCCTTTACGGCCACCAACATGATGTACTGCCTGATCGGCGTGTTTCTCGGCACTGCGGTCGGCGTGCTGCCCGGGCTGGGGCCGACGGCGACGATCGCGATGCTGTTGCCGGCGACCTTTACGCTGCCGCCGATTTCCGCGTTGATCATGCTGGCGGGCATCTATTACGGCGCGCAATACGGCGGCTCGACCACCGCGATTCTGGTCAACCTGCCTGGCGAATCATCATCGGTGGTGACGGCGATCGACGGCTATCAAATGGCGCGCCAGGGCAATGCGGGCAAGGCGCTGGCGACGGCGGCCATTTCGTCCTTCGTCGCCGGCACCGCAGCGACGCTGCTGCTGGCGCTGTTTGCGCCGCCGCTGGCGGACTTGGCCTTGAGCTTCGGC
>DATMTZ010000020.1:0-4428 GCA_035563975.1 Oxalicibacterium sp.
TGCAGGCCGGCGGCCTGCTGGCAATGCAAACCGTGCGAAAACTTCTCGATGCGCGACGCGGAGGACTGTAATGACGTCGCCGCCGGTCGTGCAGCTGCGGCAGTTTGATACCTGCCGCCTGATCCCGTCGCGCTTCGTGGACAGGGAGGATTCGGTCCTTGTGCCGCTGTCCGACAGTGCGGCGCATCTGGCCGATATCTTCGAACTCGACAATGCCACCAATGAGCGCTTGATCGCCGAACATGGGCGCTCGACCGGCATAGGCGTCGACGAACTGGTATTTGGCGTGCCGAACTTCCGCATGATCAACGCCGCATTCACCTATGCGCGGCCGGAGGGCAGCCGCTTCAACGACGACGAGCGGGGCGCCTGGTATTGCGCGTTCGATATCGACACGGCGCTGGCCGAAATCATTTTCCACAAGACCGTCGAATACGCCGAGATCCAGCGTTTCGACGACAGCGTGCGGTATCAGAACCTGCTCGCCGATTTCAACAGTTCCTTTCACGACTTGCGCGGTACGAAGTCGTTTGCCAGGTGCCTGGCACCCGACAGCTATGTCGCTTCGCAACGGCTGGCGGCGCAATTGCTGGAGCAAGGTTCGCTCGGCATCATTTACCCAAGCGTGCGCCATGCCGGGGGGACGAATCTCGCCTGCTTTCGCCCTGCGCTGGTCGGCAACGTACGGCGCGGCGCGGCGTACGAGCTGACGTGGTCTGGTGCGCCGAAACCGGAGATCCGGGCGTTAGGCTAGCGTTGTGCGACTCGTCTGACGCGGTAACGCGCATTTCGCCGACTGTTGCAAAGCCGATTCATCTTTACGATGGCAGGACCAGCAAGGAGGTTCGCCATGGCCGATGCGTCCAATATCGAGATTGCTTCCGAGTGCGTCAGCGCCGCACTGGAAGACGCGCGCTCGGCAGGCTTGCGCTACGTCGATGACCGGCTACCTGGCATGACGCGCCAGGCTGACAAGAACGGTTTCCGCTATTTCGATGCGAAAGGCGAGCCCATCGAAGATGAAAAGACCCTGGCGCGCATCAAGTCGCTCGCCATTCCGCCCGCCTGGACCGATGTCTGGATCTGCCGCTGGGCCAACGGCCATATCCAGGCAACCGGTCGTGATGCACGCGGACGCAAACAATATCGCTATCACCCGCAATGGCGCAGCGTGCGCGACGAAGTCAAATATGGCCGCATGCGCAATTTCGGCATGGCGTTGCCGAAGATTCGCGACCGGATTAGCGCGGCGCTCGCCTTGCCTGGACTGCCGCGCGAAAAGGTGTTGGCCGCGATCATCTATTTGCTGCAGAGCACGATGATGCGGGTTGGCAACAAGGAATATGCGCGCAGCAACGACTCCTTCGGCATGACGACGCTGCGCAAAAAGCATGTGCGCGTGGATGGTTCGCAGATCCGTTTCGAATTCCGCGGCAAGAGCGGTGTCCAGCATTCGATCCGCCTGCACGACCGTCGTCTGGCACGCATCATTCGCCGCACGCGCGATTTGCCCGGGCAGGAACTGTTTCAGTACGTCGATGAAGAGGGCGTGCGGCACACGCTCGGCTCGGCCGACGTCAACGACTATCTGCGCGAGATAACGGGTGAGGATTACACCGCGAAGGATTTTCGCACCTGGTCAGGCACCATGCTCGCTGCGCTGACCTTGGCCGGTTGCGAACCGGCAGAATCGGCCGTTCAGGCAAGGAAAAACATTGCGCAGACGATCGATGCGGTGGCGAGGAAACTGGGCAATACATCGGCAATCTGCCGCAAGTGCTACGTGCATCCCGGCGTATTGAGCGCATATATGGATGGCTCGCTGCACGCGATCGTGCAGGCCGCGAATGCGCAGGCGAACGACGGCGATACGCTGCAGGCGGATGAGGCCGTCGTGCTCGCCTTGCTCGAGCGGGTCGCCGCCGCGCCGGCAGGCGATGAAAAGGAAATTACGCTGTCGAAACCACGAAAACGCCGGCCGGCGCCGAATGGTGTTACGCCGATTGCAGCGCGGAAGAAAGCCGCGAGTCAGGCGCGCGCGGCTTGAGCGTAAAGGCGGTGCCGTGCCGCGCAGGCACGCGCACGATGACATTTTTCACTCGCGCTTCATGACGCGCGTCACGCCGTCCTTGCGCAGCACCTCGCCCCACGATTCGATCTTGTACATCTCGCCGAACTTGTGAATCGTCATGCCGTACTGTTCGCGCAACTTGCCGACTTCATCGTCGACAATTGCCTTGTCGATACCGGTCAGGTCGCCGATCGCCGTTGCCGTCGCACGTTCGAGCAAATCGATTGCGGAAGCCAGCACAAACAGCCTCCGCGCATCGCCCAGCGGATATTGCGGCACGCCAAACTGGTTTTTGGGATATTCCATGCCATCTCCTTTCGCAGTCACCGGTTTCCGGCTTTTGATGAACCGAGTGGCGACGGCGTTGCTTGGTTCAATGATAGCGCGTGCGCGCGGCGCGTTCAGCCGGGCGGCCACGCAAGCGGCGGAAAGCCAAGCAATTGCAGCAAGGCCTGTGCAGCGGCCGGCGCCTTTTCCTTGGCACCATTGATGAAAAACAGAAAGACGTCGCGGCCGCCTTCACGCTGCGTACTTGTCTTCTCGATCAGCGGCAGGTGCGCCGGTTGCCCGCCTTGCGCCCACAGGATGGCATCCTTGTGCAAGGCCTGCAGCGCAGCGGCTGCATAGCCCGTCGCGACGCTCGCTTCGCTGCGCATCAGGCGCGCATAGATGAAGTCTGCGGTCGGATCGGCAAAGGACGGATAGTCGCCGGAATCAGTGAATGCCGCGCCCACGCGATACCTGCGGGCAAGCGCCAGAAAGGCCGGCGTCATGAAGCTCTCGTGGCGGACATCCACTACATGGCGCAGCGGAAGGCTGTCGATCTTTTTGGGCAACAGCGATAGAAAGGCTTCGAAGTCGTCGGCATCGAAGCGCTTGGTCGGCGCGAACTGCCATACGATCGGACCGAGCTTTTCGCCCAGTTCGGCAATGCCGCTATCGACGAAGCGCGCGATGCTGTCGCCGGCTTCGGCCAGCACGCGGCGGTTGGTCGCGTAGCGCGACGCTTTCAGCGAAAACATGAATCCGCCCGGCGTGGCGTCACGCCATTTTGCGAAAGTCGCCGGCTTTTGCATGCCGTAGTAGGTGCTGTTGATCTCGATCGCGGTCACGTGACGGCTCGCGTATGCGAGCTCCAGATGCTGCGGCAGCCCATCGGGATAGAAGTTGTCGCGCCATGGTTCGAAATTCCAGCCGCCGATGCCGACGCGGACGCGCAGCGCGACGGCGTCCGGCGATCGGTTTGCTTGCGTTTGGCTCATGCTGCCTCCAGTTCGCGGCGCCTGGCCGCAAGATCGTATGCAAGGCTGTGGTCTATAATGGCAGCCTTCCTCGCGGGCGAGGCGATACAGCCAGCAGACACCGAGCGATCCGAATAGTTTTCACCAGCGCACGCAAGCCTTCTTCGGCGGACATCTTGACTTACAGCGTAAAGGAAATCTTCTACACCTTGCAGGGCGAGGGCGCCCAGGCCGGCCGTCCGGCGGTGTTCTGCCGTTTTGCGGGATGCAACCTGTGGACCGGACGCGAAAGCGACCGTGCGGCGGCGGTTTGCCAGTTCTGCGACACCGATTTTGTCGGCACCGATGGCATAGGCGGCGGCAAGTTTGCCGATGGCGAAGCGCTGGCGCGCGCGATCGACGCGCTGTGGCCGACGACGTATGCCGCCAGCAAATACGTGGTCTTCACCGGCGGCGAGCCGCTGCTGCAGCTGGATGCGGCGCTGATCGCCAGCATGCATGCTGCCGGCTTCGAGATCGCGATCGAGACCAATGGCACGTTGACCGTGCCGGCAGGCGTGGACTGGATTTGCGTGAGCCCGAAGATGGGATCGCAACTGGTTGTGCGCAAGGGGAACGAGATCAAGGTCGTCATCCCTCAGGCCGGTCAGTCGCTGCAGGCCTACGAGGAACTGGACTTCGATCATTTCTTCGTGCAGCCGATGGATGGCCCGCAGGCCGAGTCGAATACGCGGCTCGCCATCGAGACCTGCAAGCGCAATCCGAAATGGAAATTGAGCCTGCAGACGCACAAACTTCTCCACATACCCTGACACCATGCTGACCATTACCCGCAAACTCGAATTCGATGCCGGCCACCGGATTCCCGATCACAAGAGCCAGTGCCGCAACCTGCACGGCCATCGCTACACGCTGGAAATCACGCTGGTCGGCGAAGTGATCGATGAAGAAGGCAGTTCCGACAACGGCATGATCATGGATTTCTCCGATATCAAAACGCTGGCCAATCAGCATCTGGTGGACGTCTGGGATCACGCTTTCCTGGTGTATGAAAAGGATGCGAAAGTCAGGACTTTCCTCGAAAGCCTTCCCGGCCACAAGACCGTGGTCATCAAT
>DATMTZ010000021.1:0-5367 GCA_035563975.1 Oxalicibacterium sp.
GTCACCAGCGCCGGTGCGCTGATACACGGCTTGCAGACGATGGGCGCGAAGAAAATTTCTCTGCTGGCGCCGTACATGAAGCCGCTGACGAAAATGGTGATCGATTACATTGAGCACGAAGGCATCGAAGTCGTCGACAGCATCTCGCTGGAGATTCCGGACAACCTGGAAGTCGGCGCGCGCGATCCGATGGCGCCGGCGGAGATCGTGCGCAAGCTCAATACCAGCGGCGTCGACGCCATCGTACTGTCGGCCTGCGTGCAGATGCCGTCGCTGCCGGGCATACAGATCGTGGAGGACCGCACCGGATTGCCGGTGGTGTCCTCCTCTGTCTGCACGACCTTCCAGATGCTGCAGAAACTGGGACTTGAAACCGCCGTGCCGGGTGCGGGGATGCTTTTATCCGGCAAATATCCTTGAAGCATTAGCATCAGCAGGCGCACGCTCTTTACATCACCAACCATAACAGGAGACACATCATGCCTATTACACGCCGTCGCATCCTTGCCGGTTCGCTCGCCTCCCTTCCTTTCGCGCTGACCGGGCTGCCGGTCTTCGGCCAGGAAGTGACCAAGCTGAAGATTTCACACCAGTTCCCCGGCGGTACCATGACGCAGGGCGACTTCCGCGATCGCCTGTGCCGCAAGTTCGCCGCCGAAGTGGAAAAACGCTCGAATGGAAAAATGAAATTCGAGATCTATCCGGGTTCGTCGCTGATGAAGGTCAACGCGCAGTTCAGCGCCCTGCGCAAAGGTGCGCTCGACATGACGCTGCTGCCGCTGCCGTATGCCGGCGGCGAAGTGCCGGAAGTGAACATCGCGCTGATGCCGGGCCTGGTCACCAGTTATGAACAGGGCCTGCGCTGGAAAGATGCCGAGATCGGCAAGGCACTGAGCCAATTGCTTGCCGACAAAGGTCTGATCATCGTGACCTGGGTGTGGCAGGCCGGCGGCGCCGCCAGCCGCGAGAAACCGCTGGTCGTGCCGGCGGACGCCAAGGGCATGAAGATCCGCGGCGGCAGCCGCGAAATGGACATGGTGTTCAAGGCTGCGGGCGCGTCCACGCTGTCGCTGCCATCGAGCGAAGCCTATGCCGCGATGCAGACCGGCGCCGCCGATGCAGTCGTCACCTCGTCCACCAGCCTGATCTCGTTCCGCCTGGAAGAAGTGTCCAAGCACCTGACCACCAGCAAGGTCGGCAAATCCTACTGGTTCATGCTGGAGCCGCTGCTGATGTCGAAAGCGGTGTTCGACAAGCTGCCGAAGGATCAGCAAAAGCTGATCATGACGGTCGGCGCCGAGATGGAAAAGTTCGGCATGGAAGAAGCCAAGGGCGACGATATCGCGGTGGCTCAGCACTACTCGAAGGCCGGCGCCACGATCCATGAAATGACCGACGACGCGCTGAAGCAATGGGTCGCCATCGCCAAGGAAACGGCATGGAAGGATTACGCCGCGCGCTCCGAAAACTGCGCACGCCTGCTGAAACTGGCGCAGCAAGTCACATGAGCCATCAGGCCATCGATGTTCAGCTGACGCTCCGGCTCGACCCGCACCGCAATCCGGTGCTGTCGCGGCTGGAGCGCGGCATGCTCGCGCTTAACCAGCTCATCGTCATTCCCTGCATGGTGGCGATGGTGGCGGCAGCCTGCGTGCTGACGTATAGCGTGGTGACGCGCTATTTCCTCAAGATGTCGACCGACTGGCAGGATGAAACCGCGGTGTTCCTGCTGATCGGCGCCACCTTCCTCAGCGGCGCCTACGTGCAGACCTATCGCGGCCACATCGGCATCGAGGCGATTGCCACCCTGCTGTCGCCGCGCATCAACCGCTGGCGCATGCTGGTGGTCGATTTTCTCTCGTTGTTCTTCTGCGCCTTCTTTTCCTGGAAATCGTGGACGCTGCTGCATGAAGCATGGGTCGACGGCCAGATCACGAACTCGACATGGGGACCGCCGCTGTGGATTCCCTATCTGCTGATGGCAAGCGGCATGACGCTGATCTGTCTGCAGATGCTGTGCAGCCTGGCGATCGACCTGTTCGCCGACAAGACGGCAACGCCGGTCGAAGGCGGCGAACATGCCAAATGGCTGGGCGACTGATTGCATGCACACACGCTTATTTGCATCAGCAAGATGACGGCCGGAACCGGCATCCATCATAAAAAAGAGAGACATCGATGAGTTCAACAGTAATTGGTTCCCTGTACGGCATCGTCACCCTGATCGTCATGTTCTCCGGCATGCCGATCGCATTCGGGCTGGGCCTGGTCGCCATCATCTTCATGTACTTCTTCATGCCCGGCGCGTCGCTCGATACGGTCACGCAGAACGTGTATGAGGAAATGGCCAGCATCACGCTGCTCGCGATCCCGCTCTTCATCCTGAAGGGCGCGGCGATCGGCAAATCGCGCGCCGGCCAGGATCTGTATTCGGCCTTGCATGCGTGGATGCACAAGGTGCCGGGCGGCCTCGGCATCGCCAACATCTTCGCCTGCGCGCTGTTTGCCGCGATGGCCGGATCGAGCCCGGCCACCTGCTCCGCCATCGGCAGCGCCGGCATTCCGGAGATGCGCCGTCGCGGTTATTCGCCCGGATTCGCGGCCGGCATCATTGCCGCCGGCGGCACGCTCGGCATCCTGCTGCCGCCGTCTATCGTGATGATCCTGTACGCGGTCGCCGCAGAACAATCGCTGGGACGCCTGTTTCTCGCCGGCATCGGTCCCGGCGTGCTGCTGGTCCTGCTGTTTTCCGGCTACGCGGTCTATCGGTACCGCCATGAATACAAGCATGCGGTCGCCGCCCATGCTGCAGGCGGAGAGAAGTCGGCTTATCTCGACGAGCATCACTACACGCTGAAAGAGAAAATGGAGATGCTGCCGCGCGTCGGCCCGTTCGTGGTGCTGCTGATCGGCGTCATGATCGCGCTGTACGGTGGATACGCCACGCCGTCCGAGACGGCCGGTCTGGGCGGCATGCTCGCGCTCGGTCTGGTTGCCGTGATCTACGGCTTGTGGCGTCCGAGCCAGGTGCGCCCCATCCTGAACAGCACGCTGAAGGAATCGACGATGCTGATGTTCATCATCGGCATGTCGCTGCTGTATTCGTACGTGATGAGCTATCTGCACATCAGCCAGTCGACGGCGGAATGGATCGTGTCGCTGCACCTGTCGAAATGGGTGCTGCTGTGCGCCATCCTTTTCTTCGTCATCGTGCTCGGATTCTTCCTGCCGCCGGTCAGCATCATCCTGATGACCGCGCCCATCATCCTGCCGCCGCTGAAAGCGGCCGGTTTCGATCTGATCTGGTTTGGCGTGGCGATGACGATCGTGATGGAGATGGGCCTGATTCATCCGCCGGTGGGACTGAACATTTTCGTGATCAAGAACATCGCGTCGGATATTTCGCTGCACGATATCATCTGGGGCGTCATGCCCTTCGTCGTGCTGATGTTCTTCGCGGTCTTCCTGTTGTGCCTCTTCCCGGGCATTTGCACCTGGCTGCCCGATCTCATCATGGGCGCACCGATCAGGTAAGGCAGACATGGCATCATATGACCCATGATGCGATCAACCACCATGGAACAGGCAGCTCCCGCAACTCCGCGGCCGCACGATTTGTTGTGGCTCGCGGACGCGGGCGCGCTGATGCCTCTTGCGCCGCAGCCCCTGCCTTCCTGGGCGAGCGCCGACTGGATCATGCAAGCACCGGTGGTCGTGCGGCGGCAGAAACTCGATAACGCGGCATTGCTGCCGGTCGGCTTGCGCGGACGCGAACGCAATCAGCGCCTGGCCGCCTGCGTGCCGCTTGCCGCAGTCGTGCGCTGCATAAGGCCTGAAATGCTGGCGCAACTATCCATTGCGTTGCATGGCATTGCCGCACTGGAAACGCTGACCGCATCGCGCCCTCTGCTGGATGATCTCGGACTGGCATGGGGGCCTACCGGCGGGACCGGCTTCATGCTCGCGACGGGCTTGCCCGTATTGCACGCGCAAAGCGATCTCGATCTCGTATTGCGCGCGCCTTCGCCGCTCGATCGAGGACAGACATCGCTGCTGTCCAAATTACTGCGCGAGGCTGCCTGCCGCATCGATCTTCAGATCGATACCGGTTTCGGCGGCTTCTCGTTCGCCGAATGGCAAGCTGGGCGCGGCCGCGTTCTGCTCAAGACCGATACCGGTCCCGTGCTGACGCGTGATCCTTGGCAAGCCGAGATGCAAGCTGCATGAGCGTACTCTTCACTTATCCGGGACAAGGCTCGCAACGGCCCGGCATGCTGCACGCGCTGCCAGATCATCCCGACGTGCGGCGCACGCTGGAACAGGCGGCCGATATCCTGCAACGTGATCCGCTGCAACTCGATACGCCAGCCGCACTATCTGCAAGTCAGCCGGTGCAGCTCTGTCTGTTGATCGCGGGTGTGGCGATGACGCGCGTATTTGCCGCATATGGCGCGCATGCGGACATGGTTGCCGGCCTGTCGATCGGCGCCTATCCGGCCGCGGTGGCGGCTGGCTGCCTGTCTTACGAAGATGCATTGCAACTGGTCGCGCTGCGCGGCCGCATCATGGACGTGCGCTATCCGCGCGGCTACGGCATGACCGCGATCCTCGGCCTGGAGCGCATGCAGCTCGAGCCCCTGATTGCACAAGTGCATGCGGATGGCACACCTGTCTATCTCGCCAACCTGAACGCACGCAGGCAATTGGTCATCGCCGGCACGGACGATGGGATGCGCGCCGTCGCACGACTCGCCATCGCCGCCGGCGCAAGCAAGGCCGAACGACTGGCTGTCCGCGTGCCATCGCATTGCCCCTTGTTCGATGAAGAAGCTGTCGTCATGCAGCAGGCCTTCGCCAATATCGACCTGCAGCGTCCCCGTCTCGACTATCTGAGCGGCAGCAACGCACGCGTGATGCACGACCCGGCACAGATCGCAGACGATCTCGCAAACAATCTGGCGCGCCAGGTACATTGGGACGATACGGTGCAACTGGCATGGGAACGCGGCGCGCGCCTGGCGGTGGAGATGCCGAGCAATGCGGTATTGACGGGACTCGCACAAGCCATCTTCGTCGAAGGTCATGCGGTTTCCTGCGAAGGCAATCAGCTGGACACGCTGCTGGCCCTGATTGCGCGCGAACAGAAGGCGCAGTGAACGGCGCTTCGCGCGGCGGGAAATACGTTGAATCGGAAGTGGTGCCCGGAGCCGGAATCGAACCGGCACGCCGTTTCCGGCGAGAGATTTTAAGTCTCTTGTGTCTACCTATTTCACCATCCGGGCATGCCGCTATTCTAAGACAGCACACAACAGCAGCAGAAAAAATAAAAGCGCCATCGGCGCTTTTGAAAAATTGGAGGCGGGGGTC
>DATMTZ010000022.1:0-2786 GCA_035563975.1 Oxalicibacterium sp.
TTCTTATTTGGCATGCGCCATTTGCGCGGCGGCCGGCGCGACCGCACTTCAATCTATGTCGCTTCCTATGGCTCGATCTTGACCCACTCGCCCTTGATGACGATGGGGCCGGTCGGGCCGTTCGGATCGGGCGAACCGCCCTTTGGCTCCAGCGTGACGGCCGGGAGAGGTGCTTCTGCGTGCGTCGCGCCGCCGCCATGACCGATGCACATCGCGCCGATCGCCACGATGACGCAGGCTGCAATGCGATACGGGCTCAGTTGCTCGCGCAGGAATGTCCGGCCGATCAGCGCGGCAAACACCACGCTCGTCTCACGCAAGGCCGACACTGACCCCATCGGGCTGACCGACATGGCGAAAATAACGATGCCGTAAGCCAGCAGCGAAACCATGCCGCCCACGACTGATGGCCAGGTTTCGGTAAAACTTCTGCGCAGGCTTCGCCAGCCGCGCGCCGCGACATAGACGGCGGTTGCCATCGCGCCCCACATCAGGCACATCCATGCCGTGTAGCCGAACGCCGTGCCCGAGAGCCGCACGCCGATGCCATCGACCACACTGTAGGCGCCGATAAAGCACCCGGTGCCGAGCGCATACGGCAGGCTTTCGATGCCGAATCTGCGGCCCTGGAAAGCGAGCGACAGGATGCCGGCGCATACCAGCACCACGCCCAGCATGCTGACCGGATCGGGAAGCTCGCCGGCAAAGGCCGCGGCGCCCAGCGTCACGAGCAAGGGCGACGAACCGCGAGAGATCGGGTATGTCTGCCCGAGGTCGCCGCGGCGATAGGTCCGCACAAGGAAAAGGTTGTAGCCGACGTGAAGCACTGCCGAACAGATTGCATAGAGCCAGCTTGCCTGCGCCGGCATGGGCGCAAGCAGTGCGGCCAGTGCGCATGCGAGCGCAATCGCAATGCACATCACGGTCATCGACCAGAAGCGGTCCGCGCCGGCGCGCAGCACCGCATTCCAGCTTGCATGCATCACGGCTGCCAGGAGAACGATCGCGCTGATTCCAAGTGTCATATGCGGAATATGCCAGAAGGTCGCTCCGGAGGCGAACGAGGGACGAATGTGCTTCAATGCCGGCATGCTGCGTGCGGCAGGATGCCATCCGTATCAATGGCTACGGCAGATTGTCACCTTCCAACATGGTTGCAGATATGTCGCGTGGCTGGCTGAACGAAGGCACCCCGCCCGAATGACGCGTTCAGGCTGCAGTTTCTGCGGGATAGGTCACCACGCAGTCGGGAGCAACCTGCGCGCCCTTCGTCAACGTGGCGGGTTCGATCCGGCCATGCCCCATCAGATGAAAGACTTCTTCGCCGCGGGCGATGAGATTGTCGGCAACCAGCCGCCGGTGGCAACGCCACCACACGGCCTCCGAGCACATCATGGCAAGCCGTTGTTCGCGTCCCAGCGCGATCAGCTTATCCAGCGCATGGTGAAAGGCGTCGGTGAGCGCCTGATCCGCGTAGTTGTGAAAACTCTGGTTTTGCCAGAAGCCGTTCGTTTCCGGCGGTACCGTCTTCGCCTTGCCGCGCAGACCGCCGAGTTCGGCCAGATGCAGGTAGCCGATGCCATATTGTTCCAGGCTATGCGGCAGACTGTCCTTGTTGTACTGGGGATTGGTGCGCGATCGCGGCACGGTACGAATGTCGACAACGAGCGTCACGCCCGCGCCCTGCAGAATTTCGACAAATTCGGCAACGCTGCGCGTCGAATGCCCGATGGTAAAAAATGGAAGCATGATGTCGATTGTCCCGGCCATGGACAGCGCAAGCTTGTGCGCCATCAAAAAAAAGTGCTGGTTCCCATACTGCGACCTCGCGCGGACCGGGCTTGTTCCCTTGTGCGGCAGAAGCGCCCGGCTGGCGCCCGGGCATCGTAGTATTTGGATGGGGAAGGGGTCTGAATTCTTGATGACGCCGTTCCTATGTCGGCCGATGGCGCGATTGCGGCCTGTTTTTAGGAAGAGTAGGGTGGCCAGTCGCTCTGCACCTTATGTGTGTGCAGGCATTGTGTCTGGCGATTAAACAGCGAAACAGCGTAAAGGTGCTTTCGATGGCAACATATCTGGTTCAACTGCTGCTTCCCTTGTACG
Organism: Oxalicibacterium sp.; assembly: GCA_035563975.1. Taxonomy (GTDB): domain Bacteria; phylum Pseudomonadota; class Gammaproteobacteria; order Burkholderiales; family Burkholderiaceae_D; genus Oxalicibacterium. The sequence continues at coordinate 2,104 of DATMTZ010000022.1, forward strand.
ACAAGGAAGGGCGACAGTTTTCCGAGGATCTCTTTGAATCGGTTCGTGCCGAGCTGGTGGAAAAGTTTGGCGGGGTGACGGCCTTTACGCAGTCGCGGGCGGAAGGGCTGTGGAAGCCGGACGAGCGCACGATACGGGATCACCTGCTTTTCTATGAAGTGATGACGGACGTTCTGGCCGAAAGCTGGTGGCATACCTATCGCCTGCTTCTTGAAGACAGGTTCAAGCAGGATCTCATCGTGATCCGGAGCCTGCAGGTGCAATTGCTTTGAAAAGCGCATGGCAAAAATGTGAGGGGAACATGAAGGTCAAACGAATTGTCGCCAATTTTTCGGCTTCTGCGCCGGAGGCAGTCGATAGCTTTTACCGAAATGTTCTCGGCCTGGAGCTTGCCATGGATCACGGGTGGATTCGCACCTATGCAGGTTCAGGCAAATCGACGGTGCAGGTAAGCTTTGCCAGTGAAGGCGGTTCCAATACGCCAGTGCCCGACTTGTCGATCGAGGTTGACGATCTTGTGGAAGCATTGCAGCGAGTCCGCGACGCCGGGATCCCCGTGGAGTATGGTCCGGTTAGCGAGTCATGGGGCGTTCGCCGGTTCTATGTCAGGGACCCGATCGGCAAGCTCGTCAATATCCTTCAGCACGAATAGACCTCGCTTGTTCTGGCCTTTCCGTCTTCCC
>DATMTZ010000023.1:0-1811 GCA_035563975.1 Oxalicibacterium sp.
CGGCCATGGCGACGCTTTCAGCGGAAAAATCGAAACGACTATTGTAAACATTTTGACGATACGGCGGCGTCCGCACCGCTGGTACAAGCTAAGGCAACTGGTTCTTCGCCACCACCAACCAGGGACGCATCGCAATCGGGATGGCAATCGAATGCGCGTCGATCGGGATCAGCGATTCGGATACCGAGTTGAACACGTTGCCGCCGATGACGCCGGCCCATCCCTGCTCGGGATGTACTTCGACCACGATATCGCAGTGCCCCGGCAAACCCGGACGGATATCGCCCAGAGTCGATGCGGCGTTATTCCCACGCGGTGCGCATAGCAAATCGCCCGGCGCGATCGGCTCGCTAGCGGCAGGCCGCAATACGAAGGCGGGCTGCGGACGCTGCTCGCGCTGCAGCAGATAGCTGAGATAGGTGAAATGCACGTCGGACGGCGCAAACTGGTCTGGCGCAACATTACCCGCCGCCATCAGATACGAGATGAATGCTGCGGACCAGGCCTGGCCACAATCCGCGCCGCTCAATTCCCTGTCCACGGCGCGCCAGTACAGCGCGACGCGCTGCACCGCTTCGCCTTCATCTTCCAGCAGGCCGAGACGCGGCGCGCTCAATATGTCGTGCCGCATGTCGATCTGTTGTTCGCCAAAGAAGCGCCATTCGCTCTTCGCGATTTCGACGAGTCCCGCACGCGTCGGCGGCGCACTGCTGAGCGGCGCAACAGCCTCCACGCCGGCATGATGCGGAGTCGTCGGCTGCGTACTCGAACAAGCTTGCAGGAACACGAAGAGAGCGATGCCTGCATAGCGCAGGCATCGCGTCACGACCGGATGAAATTCGGTAGACATTTGCTTTTCCCGGGTATCGATGCCAAGGCATCAGCCGCAAACAAAAACGCCAGAGATGAAAGCATCCCTGGCGCATCTTACTCACGCGATTCGCGCTTGCCGATCAAGCCAGCTTGCCGTGGCATTGCTTGTACTTCTTGCCGCTACCGCAAGGACAAGGATCGTTGCGTCCGACCTTGGGCAGTGCGTTCACCTGCGGCTGCTGCGCCGGCTGATCCGGCGCCGCGGATGGCGCCAGCAAATCCTCCGGCGCCGCATTGGCATCGAAATCCGCATGCTGATAGTGCACGTTTTCCACGTGTGACTGCGCCAGCTGCTCTTCGGCCGCGTCGATTTCTTCGCGCGACTGAATGCGCACCGTCATCACGATGCGGATGACTTCATCCTTGATGCGGTTCAGCATCTGACCGAACAGTTCGAAGGCTTCACGCTTGTATTCCTGCTTCGGATTCTGCTGCGCATAGCCGCGCAGGTGGATGCCCTGGCGCAGGTGGTCGAGCGCCGCCAGATGTTCGCGCCAGTGCGAATCGATCGCCTGCAGCATCACGCTGCGCTCGAAGCCCCCGAAGGATTCCTTGCCGACCACGCCGACTTTCGCGTCATAGGCGGCATCGGCCGCCGCCAGCAGTTTATCCAGCAATTCCTCGTCGGTTGCGTTCGGCTCGGCTTCCAGCGCCTTCGCCACCGAGAAATCGAGCTGCCATTCATCGCGCAGCACCGCATCCAGCGCCGGCAAATCCCACTGCTCTTCCATCGATTGTTCCGGCACGTAGTTGCGGAACACATCGGCAAACACGCCTTGGCGCAGCGAAGCAATCAGCTCTGACACATCCTGCGTTTCCAGCAATTCGTTGCGCTGCTGGTAGATCACCTTGCGCTGGTCATTGGCAACGTCGTCATATTCCAGCAACTGCTTGCGGATATCAAAGTTGCGCGCCTCGACCTTGCGCTGCGCCGATTC
>DATMTZ010000024.1:0-3748 GCA_035563975.1 Oxalicibacterium sp.
CTTCTTGTCGGCTTCGTACTCCTGGTAGTTACCGTTGAAGAAGGTGACCTGCGACTCGCCTTCGAACGCGAGGATGTGGGTGGCGATGCGGTCGAGGAACCAGCGGTCGTGCGAGATCACCTGCACGCTGCCGGCGAATTCCAGCAGCGCGTCTTCCAGCGCGCGCAGTGTTTCCACGTCGAGGTCATTCGACGGTTCGTCCAGCAGCAACACATTGCCGCCCATCAGCAGCGTCTTCGCCAGATGCAGCCGGCCGCGTTCGCCGCCGGACAGGTTGCCGACGATTTTCTGCTGGTCGCCGCCCTTGAAGTTGAAGCGGCCGAGATAGGCGCGCGATGGCATTTCAGAGCGACCGACGTTCAGGATGTCGGCGCCGCCGGAGACGTCTTAGAACACGGTTTTTGTATTGGCCAGATCGTCGCGCGACTGATCGACCAGCGACACTTTCGCGGTCTGACCGATCACGACTTCGCCGCTGTCGGGTTTGTCGAGACCGGCGATCATCTTGAACAGCGTCGATTTGCCGGCGCCGTTCGGGCCGATGATGCCGACGATCGCACCCGGCGGCACGGTGAACGACACGTTGTCCATCAGCAGGCGATCGCCGAAGGCCTTCGTCACGTTCCTGAATTCGATGACTTCATTGCCGAGACGCTCGGCCACCGGAATGAAGATCTCCTGCGTTTCGTTCCGCTTCTGGTATTCGTATTCGCTCAGTTCGTTGAAGCGGGCCAGACGCGCCTTCGATTTTGCCTGACGCGCCTTGGGATTCTGGCGCGCCCATTCAAGCTCTTTCGCCAGGGCTTTCTGGCGTGCCGATTCGGTCGCTTCTTCCTGCTTCAGTCGCGCCTGTTTCTGATCCAGCCAAGACGAGTAATTGCCTTTCCATGGAATGCCGCTGCCGCGATCGAGTTCGAGTATCCATTCGGCCGCGTTGTCGAGGAAATAGCGATCGTGCGTGATGCCGACCACGGTGCCCGGGAAGCGCAGCAGGAACTGCTCGAGCCATTCGACCGATTCCGCATCCAGGTGGTTGGTCGGTTCGTCGAGCAGCAGCATGTCAGGTTTCGATAACAACAATTTGCACAGCGCGACGCGGCGCTTTTCGCCGCCGGACAATACGCCGATCTTCGCATCCCAAGGCGGCAGGCGCAGTGCGTCAGCGGCCATTTCCAGTTGCTGTTCCGGATTGTCGCCGGCCGCGGTCGAGATGATCGCTTCCAGGCGCGCCTGTTCTGCGGCGAGCGCATCGAAGTCGGCATCCGGATCGGCATAGGCGGCATACACGGCATCGAGTTTGGCCTTGGCTTCGAACACTTCGCCGAGGCCGGATTCGACTTCCTGGCGCACGGTTTTTTCCGAATCAAGCTGCGGTTCCTGCGGCAGGTACCCGATGTTCAGGCCCGGCATCGGACGCGCCTCGCCCTGGATGTCGGTATCGATGCCGGCCATGATCTTCAGCAGCGTCGACTTGCCGGAACCGTTCAGGCCCAGCACGCCGATTTTTGCGCCCGGGAAAAATGACAGCGAGATGTCCTTCAGGATCTGGCGTTTGGGCGGAACGATCTTGCCCACGCGATTCATGGTGTATACGTAATTTGCCATAGCGAATGTTGGATAAGGAATGCGGCCTACCGCAGAGTGGCTGCAAGGATAACCGATACCGGCGGCCGCGCGAAAAATCGATGCGGCCGCCGGCGCGGGAGAATGGCCGGTCCGGCAACATTGGCACAATGGGACCGGCATCGGTACAATCCGTATCGCTTGCCTTTCCACAACCAAAGCGAGTCATCCTTGTCTTCTGCAGATAAAAAAAGCGGCCTGGCTGCTCTGACCCTGGCCGCGATCGGTATCGTTTACGGCGATATCGGTACCAGTCCTCTTTACACGATGAAAGAGGTGTTCTCCGAAGAGCACGGCCTCCCGCTGACGACGCCCAACCTGCTCGGCGTGGTGTCGCTGATCGTCTGGGGCTTGATCATCATCGTTTCGCTCAAGTACGTGACGCTGGTCCTGCGCGCCAACAACCGCGGCGAAGGCGGCATCATGGCCTTGACCGCGCTGGCGCTGTCCTCGGTCGGCCGCCATTCGCGCTGGTCCTTTCCCTTGATGGCGATGGGCCTGTTCGGCGCCACGCTGTTCTACGGCGACAGCGTGATCACGCCGGCGATCTCGGTGCTGTCGGCGGTGGAAGGCTTGAGCGTGGCGACGCCCGCTTTCGATCCCTACGTCGTGCCGCTGACGGTCGGCATCCTGGTCGGCCTGTATTCGCTGCAGGCGAGCGGCACCTCGGGCATCGGCAAATGGTTCGGCCCCATCATGCTGATCTGGTTTGTCAGCCTGGCCGTGATGGGCGTGATCAATATCGCCGAGACGCCCGAAATTCTGTATGCGCTGAATCCGCTGAATGCGCTGCACTTCCTGGAAGGCAACAAGCTGCTGGCCTTCATTTCGCTCGGCGCCGTGGTGCTGGCCTTTACGGGTGCTGAAGCCTTGTACGCCGACATGGGCCACTTTGGCGCCAAGCCGATCCGGATGGCCTGGTTCCTGGTCGCTTTTCCTGCACTGGCCTTGAACTACCTGGGCCAGGGCGCCTTGCTGCTGACGCGTCCGGAAGCGCTGGCCAATCCGTTTTACCAGCAGCTCGGTCCATGGGCTGTCTATCCGCTGGTGATTCTGTCCACGGTGGCCACGATCATCGCTTCGCAAGCGACGATCTCCGGCACGTTCTCAATGACGAAGCAGGCGATCGCGCTCGGCGTGCTGCCGCGCATGAAGATCGAGTTCACTTCCGCTACGCACATCGGCCAGATCTACATCCCGGTGGTGAACTGGCTGCAGATGGCGGTCGTCATTCTCGCGGTGGTCGGCTTCGGGTCTTCGTCCAATCTGGCGGCCGCTTACGGCATCGCGGTGACGGGAACGATGATGGTGACCACGGTGCTGACGTTCTTCGTGATCCGCTATGGCTGGAAATACAACCTCGTGCTGTGCATCCTCGCCACCGGCTTTTTCCTGACCATCGACGTCGGCCTGTTCTCGGCCAATATGCTGAAGCTGTTCCACGGCGGCTGGTTCCCGCTGCTGATGGGCACCATCCTGTTCACCGTGATGCTGACCTGGAAGCGCGGCCGCGAGCTGGTGTTCGAGAACCTGGAGAAGCACGCGATCCCGCTCGAAGATTTTCTGGCCTCGCTGTTCCTGTCGCCGCCGACGCGCGTACCGGGCACCGCGATCTTCCTGCGCGGCGAATCCGACGGCGTGCCGCACGCGATGCTGCATAACTTGTCGCACAACAAGGTGCTGCACGAGCGCGTGGTATTCCTGACCGTGCGGATGCTTGAAGTGCCGTACGTGCCGGAGAACGAGCAGGTGCAAGTCCATCATCTGAGCGACAACTGCTACCAGATGGACGTCAGCTACGGCTTCAAGAACCTGCCGGACATTCCGCGTGCGCTGGAACTGGCGAAGGAACACGGGCTGGAATTCGAGATGATGGAAACGTCCTTCTTCATCGCGCGCCAGACCGTGGTCGCCAATCCGCAGCACGGCATGGCGCTGTGGCGCGAACATATCTTCGTCACGATGTCGCGCCACGCGCGCGGCGCCGCCGACTACTACCAGATCCCATCGAACCGCGTGATCGAGCTCGGTACCAAGATCGAAATCTGAGACGCGTTGCAAGAAAAAAAAGGACAACCGGCATGCCGCGTTGTCCTTTTTATTTTGAGCGGGCGCCTTGCTCAGT
>DATMTZ010000025.1:0-2921 GCA_035563975.1 Oxalicibacterium sp.
GCGAGGCGACCGGTCGAACTCGCAAACCCGATTTTGTTTTGCCATCCGCATACACTTTCCCGCGCGCCGAAAAGATTTCCGGATTGAACGCTGTTCGATCTTGCCGCGTGCGCGTGAAAGACGCATGGATGAAGGGATGAATAACGCGACCGGCAAGACGCCGGCCAGAACCGCCGAAGTTCGGCCAACTTACTTTGATACCGATTCAACATGCCACCACTTTCCCCCAGCATTTTCAAAGCATATGACATTCGCGGCGTCATCGGTTCGACGCTGGACGCCGGCGTCGCGCGCGACATCGGCCGCGCCTTCGGCAGCGCCGTGCGCGCAAAAAATGAAAGCGTGGTCGTCATCGGCCGCGATGGCCGCCTGTCCGGCCCCGAACTCGCCGCTGCGCTGGCCGAAGGCCTGCAGTCGGCCGGCGTCGATGTGATCGATCTCGGCGTGGTCGCCACGCCGATGCTGTATTTCGGCACGCAGGTGCTGGATGCGAACTCGGGCATCATGGTCACCGGCAGCCACAACCCGCCGGACTACAACGGCTTCAAGATGGTGCTGGCCGGCGAAGCGATCTATGGCGACACGATCCAGTCGCTGTACAAGACCATCGTCGACAACAAGTTCAGTGAAGGCAAGGGCAGTTATCGCACCTACGATATCGCGGACGAATACCTGCAGCGCATCGCTGGCGACGCCAAGCTGACGCGTCCGATGAAGATTGCGGTCGATTGCGGCAACGGCGTGGCCGGCGCGTTCGCCGGCAAGCTGTACCGCGCGCTTGGCTGCGAAGTGATCGAGCTGTTCTGCGAAGTCGACGGCAATTTTCCGAATCACCATCCCGATCCGGCGCATCCGGAAAACCTGCAGGATCTGATCAAGTGTCTGCAGCAGACTGATGCCGAAATCGGCCTGGCTTTCGACGGCGATGGCGACCGTCTCGGCGTCGTGACGAAGGACGGCCAGATCATCTATCCGGACCGCCAACTGATGCTGTTTGCGAAGGATGTGCTGACGCGCCATCCGGGGGAGCAGATTCTGTACGACGTCAAGTGCACGCGCCATCTGGCGCCGTGGGTCGAGCAGAGCGGCGGCAAGGCCCTGATGTGGAAGACCGGCCATTCGCTGGTGAAGGCGAAGATGCGCGAAACCGGCGCGCCGCTCGGCGGCGAAATGAGCGGTCACATTTTCTTCAAGGATCGCTGGTACGGTTTCGACGACGGCATGTACGCCGGCGCGCGCCTGCTGGAATTGCTGAGCCGCGAGAAGGATCCATCGGCCGTGCTGAATGCCTTGCCGCAATCGACCAGCACGCCGGAACTTCAACTGAAACTGGCGGAAGGCGAAAGCTTCCGCTTGATCGACCGGTTGCAGAAGGAAGCGCAATTCCCCGGGGCTGACCAGGTCATCACGATCGATGGCTTGCGCGTGGAATATCCAGACGGTTTCGGCCTGGCGCGTTCCTCGAACACGACGCCGGTCATCGTCATGCGTTTCGAAGCCGAATCGCAAGCTGCCCTGAATCGCATCCAGGCGGAATTCAAGCGCGTGATTACTGCTGCCAAGCCGGACGCCGCGCTGCCGTATTAAGCGTCAAGTCGCGGGCGGTGGGAAGCCGTCGCTCGCGGCTGCCGACGACGAGTAAAGACGACCACATCGGCCAGCCGAGACGGCATAATACGGCCGATGCATTCCTTATTCCCGCTTTTTCACGTCGTCCACCGCGACGCCACGCGATGCGCCTGATCTATACGTTCGCATGGTGGTGCGCGCTGCCGGCCGTCTTGCTGCGGCTGTTCCTGCGCGGGCGGCGCGAGCCTGGTTACCGCCAGCATATCGGCGAACGCCTGGGTTTCTACCGGACGGAGATCGATCCGTCATCACCGATCCTGTGGGTGCATGCGGTCTCGGTGGGCGAGACGCGTGCCGCGCAGCCGCTGGTCGACGCGCTGTTGCATGCCTATCCGGCGCACACGATCCTGCTGACCCACATGACGCCGACGGGGCGCGCCACCGGCCGTTCTCTGTTTGGCGGAAAACGGCGCGTGCTGCAAAGCTATCTTCCTTACGACACCGGCTGGATGGTCGGCCGCTTCCTGCGGTACTTCAAACCGCGCCTGTGCGTATTGATGGAGACCGAAGTGTGGCCGAACGTGATGGCGCAATGCATGCGGCATCACGTGCCGGTTGCGCTGGTCAACGCGCGGCTGTCGGCGCGTTCGCTGGCCAAGGCGCAGCGTCTGCCGGGATTGTTTGCGCAGGCGGCCGCGGCCATGTCCTGCGTCGCCGCGCAAACCGAGGACGATGCGCAACGCATCCGCATGCTGGGCGCGCCGCATGTGGCGGTCACCGGCACCGTCAAGTTTGATATCCTGCCGCCGCCCGTTCAGCTGCAAAGCGGCACCGTCTTGCGCGAGCAACTAGGCAACAGACCGGTGCTGCTGTGCGCCAATACGCGCGACGGCGAAGAGGCGCTGATTCTCGACGCGTTCTGTGCAATGCCTCAGAAGGACTTTTTACTGGCGATCGTGCCGCGGCATCCGCAACGATTCGATGAAGTGGCGATGATGGTCGAGGCGCGCGGCTTGACAGGCGTACGGCGTTCCACGCTGGGCGACGCGCTAGTCGACGCGAACGTGGACGTCGTGCTCGGTGATTCGATGGGCGAAATGTTCGCCTACTACGCCGCATGCGACGTGGCTTTCGTCGGCGGCAATTTATTGCCGCTGGGCGGGCATAACCTGATCGAGGCCTGCGCCGTCGGCAAGCCCGTGCTGGTGGGGCCGCATACATTCAATTTTGCCGATGCGGCGGACAATGCCATCGAGGCGGGCGCAGCCTTGCGCGTGGCGGATGCGTTCGCACTGATGCAGCAGGCGCACGCGCTGTTGCAGGATGGCGTGCGGCGGCACGCAATGAGCGAC
>DATMTZ010000026.1:0-8903 GCA_035563975.1 Oxalicibacterium sp.
ATTCGCCGGCCCTTCGAAAAAACTCTTCTCACGAAATGCGTAAAGCCGAGCCAGCACTTCAACTGAAGCTGGCCGTGCCTTCAGGTTGTGCCGGTAATGATCGACATAAAGCGACTCTAGCTGTTCATACTGATACCACAATATGCCAGTACAACTGAAACCATAGAGAACGCAAACGATGGGAATAATGCGTGTAATGAGATTGGCTCGCCACCGAATGAAGCGCGTCTCCAGCGCCCCCATCAAGAATGCCGCAGGGAATAGAAAGAAACCGTACCACTCCGGAAACTCCAACAACGTGTGAATGCCGAGCGAAGCAAGCAGCAGCAAAATCGCCGCCGTCTCTACCGATACCGGCCTTTTGCGAATTCGTAGCAGCCATCCAAGGCCGAACCAGGTAAATCCAATCGTGCCGACAATGCCGGTCATCACCAGCAGATCCAGCAGCAAATTGTGAGCAGAACTGGCAAATAGCACCGCCTTATAGTGATCCATCAACAGCAATTGATTGAATTGCAGTTCGCCGGGACCGATACCCAACCACGGGTGCGCTTTAAAGATTTCCCAAGCTTGCGAATAGATCAGCCAGCGATTGCGGTCCAGCCCTTCTGTTTGCAGGCGCTCGATTGCCGTCTTGGAAAAATCAAGCCGCAGCAAATCGACCATGTATGGCAACAGCAGCGTAACGACCAGCAAGGCGAGCGGCAGGCTCAGAACGAGCCGCCAGCTACGCGGCCGCTCGTCCGGTTGCATCTTCGCCATCAGATACGCCGCAGCACCAGCGGTCCATGTAATCTGCAGCCAACTCATGCGTGAGGCAGTCAATACCAGACCAACCAGAAACACGACCAAGAGACTCACTACACCAGCGGTAGGCAGACGCTTCTTGGCAAAAAGATATAAGGCCGCAACAATCGACCAGTTCAGATAAGTCGATAGATGATTGCGCTGAGCGAGATTGCCATAAAGCGAACCGGTACTGTAAGTAAACAGCGGCCCGAATTCTGCTGTCGTCTTGGTCAGTTGAGCGAACTGCGACGCAACGTTCCAGCATCCGCCGGTAACCAATGCGATCGACATCCAGATCAGCAACCTCTCGCATCCGTATTGCCGTGCACAGCTCGCGCCCAATATAGCTGCGGCGATTGCGACAGCCAGCACCATGATCGGGAATAGCAGGTCGTACGCGAAAGTGGATTTTCCCAGCGCAAGCTGAATCCCCAAGACGGCAATCAATGGCAGAAAAATCAATGTCACATACGGCACGACGCGCGGAGCCAGCCTGTTTTGTGCGCTAGTCGATATGCAAGTTACGAGACCGGCCGCAATCAGCACTAGAAAGGCTGCAATGGCTTCGTTGTAAAAACTCGGTATCGGCAGCGAGTGCCGTGGCCACATGAACGACAGCGAAAAAAGACACGCAATACAAAGCAATGCGGTGCGAGATAGAACCACCGCTGATCTTGCAGCTTCTTCTGAACGACAAGCTATCGGCTGGGAAACGTGCATCGTTAAATCGTAGCAGCGGCGTATGCCGGATTAAGATAAACCAGTTTCATTAGGCCGCGCACCTCATTCTTTTGCATCAGTCTTCCAGCTGATTGCTGATCCGCATCGCCTCGCCAACCGTCGTCCGTCCCGCAACGACCAGCTCGACCGCATGACGGCGCAAGGTTTCACCAGCCAGCTGCGCGCGCGCCACCTGGATGAACTGCGTGTGATCATCGCTATTGGCCGCATGCGCCACGGCCGACGTCATTTCCAGCAGTTCGTACACACCGGTCCTGCCGCGATAGCCGGTGCCGTTGCAGTGCGAACAGCCGCGGCCGTGCTTGTAGCGATGCTGATCGACGCGCTGATCCAATTCCAGTTGCAGCCATTCGCGTTCCGCCGGCAGCAATTCGTAATCCGTCACGCAGCTTTCGCAGATCACCCGTACCAGCCGCTGCGCCAGCACCGCTTGCAGTGAAGAGGCAACCATGTAATGCGGCACGCCCATGTCGAGCAAACGGATCGGCGTGCTGACTGCATCGTTGGTGTGCAAAGTGGACAACACCAGATGGCCGGTCAGCGCGGCGCGCATGCCGATCTGCGCGGTTTCCTGGTCGCGCATCTCGCCGACCAGCACCACGTCCGGATCCTGGCGCAGCGCGGAGCGCAGCACCCGCGCGAACGTCAGCTCGATCTTGTCGTTGACCTGCACCTGGTTGATGCCCGGCAGCCGGTATTCGACCGGATCTTCGACGGTGATCAGCTTGCGCTCCAGCGAATTCAATTCCGCCAGCGCGCCGTACAGCGTGGTGGTTTTACCGCTGCCGGTCGGGCCGGTCACCAGCACCAGGCCGTTCGGCCGCTGGATGATCCTGCGCAGCCGCTGCACCATGTCGGCCGGCATGCCGATCGAATCCAGCATCAGCATGCCGCCGCCCTGGTTGAGCAGACGCATCACGACAGATTCGCCATACTGCGTCGGCATCGTCGAGATACGCACGTCGATGCTCTGGTTGCGCACCTTGATCACGAAACGGCCGTCCTGCGGCAGGCGCTTCTCTGAGATGTCGAGTTCGGACATCAGCTTCAGGCGCAGCGCCAGCGCCTGCGCGATGCGAATATCCGCTTCTGTTTGCAGATGCAGCACGCCATCGATGCGGAAGCGGATCTGCAAACGCGATTCCTGCGGCTCGATGTGAATATCGGAGGCGCGCACCTGCGTCGCATCGTCGAACACCGACTGCAGCAGCTTGACGATCGGCGCCTCTTCCAGCCCCGGCGTCGTGCCCAGCGTGCCGAAGTCCACATGCGTCTCGCCCAGATCCTGTTCCAGCTCGCGCGCGAAATCGGTGATCTCCTCGGTGCGCCGGTAGATGCGGTCGATCGTATGCAGCAGCTCGGTTTCGTTGATGACCGCCAGTTCGATCGTGCGCTTCAGCGAACGCGAGATCTCGTCGTAGGCGAACAGATCGGTCGGATCTGCCATGCCGATTAGCAGCGTCTTGCTGCGGTCTTCCAGCACCAGCGCGCGGAAGCGCCGCGCCTGCGTTTCCGGCAGCAGGCGCACGGTGTCCGGCTGCACATTGAAAAACTTGATGTTGATATACGGGATATCGAGCTGGCGCGCGATCGCGGTCGAGATCTGCTCTTCCGTGACGAGGCCGTTCTCGACGAAGACGCGGCCGAGCTTGCGACCGGTGCGCTTCTGCTCGTTCAGCGCGAACTGCAGTTGTTCTTCCGACAGCAGCTTCTGCTGCACCAGAATTTCGCCTAGGCGAACCTTTTCAGGCCGAGCCATTGCATACCCCATGTAAGATCAACGCCGTATTCTAAGGCGGATACCCTGCACCCAAGCGCAAAAGATTGTGAATTCTTTGGGCCGGCTGGGCCGTATGGCGTCCAAACAACGCAAGCCCGGCCGGCTGCGGTATATTCAGCGGCTTCTGATCCCACGATTGCTGCCATGTCCGCCGAACTCCTTGCCTCGCGCCACGAAGCCACGCTTATCCTGACCGTTTCCAATCCGGGTTCCCGCAACGCCTTGCATCCCGACATGTTCGCCGCCGCGGTGGAAACGCTGTCGACCGCAGAACGGGATGACACGATACGCGCGGTGGTCCTGACCGGCGCGGACAATTTCTTCTGCTCGGGCGGCAACCTGCGCAAGCTGCTGGAGCAGCAGTCGCAAAGCAAGGTTGCGCAAGCAGAAATGGTCGATGGCTTGCGTGGCTGGATCGAGGCAATCCGTGACTGTCCGAAGCCTGTCATCGCCGCAGTCGACGGCGCCGCGATCGGCGCCGGCTTTTCTCTGGCGCTGGCTTGCGATCTGATCGTCGCAGGCATGTCGGCGAAATTCGCCATGGCCTATGTGAATATCGGCCTGACGCCGGACGGCGGCGCATCATGGCTGTTGACGCAAGCGCTGCCGCGCCAGCTGGCGACCGAGATCCTGATCCAAGGCGCCCAGATACCGGCGAGCCGGCTGCATGAGCTGGGCCTCGTCAACAAGGTCGTCGCCGACGGCTTTGCACTGCGCGAGGCACTGCAATGGGCGGACGAACTGGCGGCGCTATCCTGCAATGCAGTCGACCGCATCAAGCTGCTGCTGCGCGAAGCGAGCGAAAATACCTTGCCCAAGCAATTTTCCTCGGAAACCTTTCATTTCGTCGAAAGTCTGAATCACCCGGATGCGCGCGAAGGCATCAATGCTTTCCTCGAAAAGAGAACACCGCGTTACCAGTGAGTCTGCACAAATGAATTTGCCCCAGCGCCGCCGCGTCTACCTGATGCGCCACGGCAGCGTCACCTACTTCGACGACGAAGGCCGGCCGTATTCGCCGGACGACGTGCCGCTGAATGAAAAAGGCCGCGCGCAAACCACGGCTGCCGGCCGCGTGTTTGCGGAGCAGAAGGTGCATTTCGACCGCGTCATCGTCTCCAACCTGCCGCGCACGATCGAATCCGCGCAGCGCGTGCTGGCGGAAACCGGGCAGCAGATCGCACTGGAACAATGGCCGGAATTCCAGGAAGTGCGCGGCGGCGTGCTGGAAGACATCCTCGACGAGGATCTGGAAGAAGCCTTCACCGGCGCCTTTTCCTGCATGGCGCCGGAGCACAAGAAATTCCTGGACGGCGAAAGCGTCGGCGAACTGATCGACCGCATCCATCCCGTCATCGACCGTCTGCGCGCCGATCCCTCCTGGGATACGGTGCTGCTGGTGCTGCACGGCGGCGTCAACCGCGCCGTGTTGTCATACGCGATCACCGGGCAGCGGCTGTTCCTCGGCAACCTGGAACAGGCGCCGGGCTGCATCAACGTGATGGATGTCGGCGAGCGCGCCGACGACTGGGTGGTCCATACCGTCAACTACGCGCCGCTGTCGCCCTTGCAAACCGCGTCGCGCCTGACCACGATGGAGGAAGTGCTGCACCAGTACCGCAAGTCGCGCGGCTGCTGACGCAGCTTTTTCCGCCTCTGCCGCTCGCAGCGGGAAAGCGCAAACTTCTGCATAATCGTGCCGATCGGGACGCGCGTTCCGCGACATCACACGCTTACGGAGAAGAAATGATCGACGTCTATTCCACCGCCACGCCCAATGGCCACAAGGTCCACATCATGCTGGAGGAATGCGGGCTGCCCTACCGCGTTCATCATATCGATATCGGCGCCGGCGACCAGTTCAAGCCCGAGTTCCTGGCGATTTCGCCGAACAACAAGATCCCGGCTATCGTCGACCGCGATGGACCAGACGGCAAGCCGATGTCGCTGTTCGAGTCCGGCGCGATCCTGGTCTACCTCGCCAGCAAGACGAACAAGTTCCTCGGCACCAATGACCGCGAGAAATTCACGACGCTGCAATGGCTGATGTTCCAGATGGGCGGCGTCGGCCCGATGCTGGGGCAGGCGCATCACTTCCGCATCTACGCGCCGGAAAAGATCGAATACGCGATCAAGCGCTACACCAATGAAGCGAAGCGCCTGTACGGCGTGATCGACAAGCGCCTGTCGCACAGCCGTTACCTGGCCGGCGACAGCTACACGATCGCCGATATCGCAACCTTCCCGTGGCTCCGCTCGTGGAAGAAACAGGGTGTCGAACTGTCGGATTACCGCCATCTGCACAAATGGTTCGACGAGATTGCCGAACGCGACGCGGTGAAGAAAGGCGTGACCGTGCTCGCCGCTGCACGCAAGCCCATCACCGACGACAAGGCGAAGGAAATCCTGTTCGGCGCGACGCAGTACGCGAGACGCTAGGCGGGTCTCTCCAGCCCTGACTCAACCGACGGTGCTGGAAGATGGCGTCGTCGACGTCGTCCTGCCATACATCCTGCATTCTGCCGCCAGCGCCAGCAGGTTCGGGTCGCGCTCGCGCTTCTTCGGCATCAATAGCGTCACGATCTGCTGCGACGAATACTTTTCGCTCAGCGGGATCAGCTGGATGTTCGAATTGAACCCTGCGATACGCCCCGGCAGCAGCGCGTAGCCAACGCCGCCGCTGACCAGATTCAGCAGCGAGAAAATATCGTTGACCCGCGTTTCGACTTCCGGCTTGCAGCCGGCGATGCTGAACGCATGATCGAAGCTGTCCGACGAGACGAAGCCGGTATCGAGCGCGACGAATTTTTCCGCATGCATCTGCGCCAGGTCGATTTCCTTCTGCTGTGCATAGGGCGAACCGACCGGCGCGACGATGAACATGTCGTCATGGAAGATCGGCACCGAGACCAGTTCCTTGTCCGCATTCGGATTCCTTAATCCGACCACGATGGCATCGAGATCGCCGCTTGCCATGCTGTGCAGCAGCTCGCGATTCGAACCCAGCGTCAGCTTGATGTCGAGATTCGGGCGGCGCATCTTCAGTCCGATGAAGATCTGCGGAATGCAGCGCATCGTCAGCGAATACAGCGAACCGATGCGCAACTGCGGCGCGTCGCGGCCGGCCATGTCCCGCAGTTTCTGTACGCCCTGCTCGCATTCGCGCACCACGCGCTGCGCGTGTTCGGCGAAGGCATGCGCGCTCGGCAGCGGAAGCAGGTTCCGGCCCTCTCGCTTGAACAGCTGGCATTCCAGACCCTCTTCCAGCGAATGCAGCGAGCGATGCACGCTGACCGGCGTCTGCTCCAGGATTTCGGCGACGCGCGCGAGGTTCCCGAACTGCATGAAGCTGAGAAAGACCTCCAGCTTCTTCAGCGTGATTCTTTCATCGATGGCCATGGCTCCTCGCGATGCAATCGTTAACCTAAGAGTAATTATTATACGGTCAGATTGATTGTTTCCCGTATTGTTGCCGGCCTAACATCGCTGCAAATCTATGCCGGAGCGCTGATGAAACTTGCCGCACAACTGGACCCGAAGTGGAGCAAGCGCCGTCTCGAGAAACAGCGCCGGATCGCGCAGGTCGGCGGCATGGCGAACGGTTGCGTGCTAGATCCCGATCATCTGGTCGCGGCGCTGGAAAAACTGATCCAGCCGGGCGACCGCGTCGTACTTGAAGGTAATAATCAAAAGCAGGCGGATTTCCTCGCGCGCGTATTGACCCAGCT
Organism: Oxalicibacterium sp.; assembly: GCA_035563975.1. GTDB lineage: Bacteria > Pseudomonadota > Gammaproteobacteria > Burkholderiales > Burkholderiaceae_D > Oxalicibacterium. The sequence goes on from DATMTZ010000026.1 coordinate 7,039, forward strand.
CGATCCGGCCAGGGTCCATCACCTGCACATGATCATGCCCAGCGTGAGCCTGCCGAACCATCTCGACCTGTTCGAGCGCGGCATCGCCAGCAAGCTGGACTTCTCTTATGCCGGCCCGCAAAGCCTGCGCATCTCGCAATTATTGAAAGACGGCCGGCTCGAAGTCGGCGCGATCCATACCTATATCGAGCTGTATGCGCGGCTGTATATCGACCTGACGCCGAACGTCGTGCTGGTGGCCGGCTTCATGGCCGACCGGCAGGGCAATCTGTATACCGGCCCCAGCACCGAAGATACGCCCTCGCTGGTCGAATCCGCCTTCCGCGACGGCATCGTGATCGCGCAGGTCAACCAGATCGTCGACGACACGTCCGAACTGCCGCGCGTCGATATTCCGGGTTCCTGGGTCGATTTTGTTGTGCAGGCCGACAAACCTTTCTTCATGGAGCCGCTGTTCACGCGCGATCCGCGCCTGATCAAGCCGGTGCATGTGCTGATGGCGATGATGGCGATCCGCGGCATCTATGAAAAGCACGCCGTGCAATCGCTGAATCACGGCATCGGCTTCAACACCGCCGCGATCGAACTGATCCTGCCAACCTATGGCGAGAAGCTCGGACTGAAGGGCAAAATCTGCCGCAACTGGGCGCTCAATCCGCATCCGACGCTGATTCCCGCGATCGAATCCGGCTGGGTCGAGAGCGTACACTGCTTCGGCTCCGAAATGGGCATGGAAGACTACGTCGCCGCGCGGCCCGACATCTTCTTCACCGGTCGCGACGGCTCCATGCGTTCCAACCGCACGCTGTGCCAGCTGGCCGGCCAGTACGCGGTCGACCTGTTCATCGGCGCGACGCTGCAGATGGACGGCCTCGGCAATTCGTCCACCGTCACGCATGGCCGGCTCGCCGGCTTCGGCGGCGCGCCCAACATGGGCCACGATCCGCACGGCCGCCGTCACGCCACGCCAGCCTGGCTCAACCTGATCGAAACCGACAACCCGCTGGAACGCGGCAAGAAGCTTGTCGTGCAGATGCTGGAAACCTTCCAGGACGGCAGCCAGCCGACCATCGTCGAAACGCTGGATGCCGTGCACGTCGGACGCGATTCCGGCATGCCGCTCGCGCCCGTCATGATCTATGGCGACGACGTCACGCACGTATTGACCGAAGAAGGCATCGCCTACCTGTACAAGGCGCGCTCGCTGGAAGAGCGCAAGGCGATGCTGGCGGCGGTGGCCGGCGTCACGCCGATCGGTCTGCGGCACGATCCGAAGAATACCGAACGCATGCGCCGCGAAGGCTTGATCGCGCTGCCGCAGGACATCGGCGTGCAACGCAATGAAGCCAGCCGCTCGTTGCTGGCGGCGAAGAGCGTGGCCGAGCTGGTCGAATGGTCCGGCGGCCTCTACGATCCTCCCGCGAAATTCAGGAGCTGGTGATGGACGGCACACTTCATACAAACGACGTTTCACCAGCAGCGCGTGCCCTATCTCGCGAAGTAATGCAGCAAAGCGCGCATCTCGCCACACTGGCGGTGCAGGCCTTGATCGCCGAAGTCACGCTGACGCCCAAACCGGGCCTGGTCGACCTGCGTGGCCGCGGCGCGCATCGCGATCTCGACTGGCCATTGATGTGCGATTCGGCCAGCGCATTGCATCCGGCTTTTCAGGCAATGGCGGTGGCGGGCGCGACGATAGTCGATCCGCAGACCCTGCGCGAAGAACTCGGCCGCATCGGCCGCGAAGGCGAAGCGGCCATGCTGCGCGCGACCCGGGGCGTCAACACGCATCGGGGTGCGATCTGGTCGCTCGGCTTGCTGCTCGCCGCCGCGGCGCAGAACGAGGACACGGCAGAAGGCATCGC
>DATMTZ010000027.1:0-7650 GCA_035563975.1 Oxalicibacterium sp.
GTGGTGATCTGCACTTCGATGTCGGTCGACAGGAAGGAAACGCGCTCGCCATCCTTGCGAATGAGGATATTGGCCAGAATCGGCAAGGTGTGCCGACGCTCGACAATACCACTCACAATCTGCAACGGACGCAGTAGCGCATCTCGCTGGGTTTTGACCAATTGCATAGTTAGATCCTTATCGATAGTTAAACGGATGCGGTGTTCTTAAAACCAATGCCCGGAGCAAGCTGTTGTTCTCCTGTATCCGTCTCGTGATGCAGGGCCTTTGTCTCCTCGTGCGATGCCTTCATCACCGCTCGCACTTTTCTATTTTTTGTACCGCCGCAGCCCGGGGCCGTCGAACAGCATCCCGTATTTTGACAGAAACATGTGTCCCGGAAACGACGTTCGGACCGGTTTTTGTCCCTTCAAAACTTATACATGGCTATCCACCACTTATACCGTGGATATCCACAAAGTTATCCACAACCTGATAGGCAGCTGTGAATAACATTTTTCCTATCCCTTCAAGGTCTGTTCCAGCACGTGCAGCTCGTGGTTGCATTCCGGGCTCTTTGCGCGATCCGCGGCAATCTTGCGTACCGCGTGCAACACCGTCGTGTGGTCACGGCCGCCAAACAGCTCGCCGATTTCCGGCAAACTTTTTTGCGTTAATTCCTTGGCAAGGTACATCGCGATCTGGCGCGGCCGGGCGATATTGGCCGGGCGCTTTTTCGAGTACATGTCGGCGACCTTGATGTTGAAGAAGTCGGCCACGGTCTTCTGGATGTTCTCGACCGAGATCTGGCGGTTCTGCACCGACAGCAGATCCTTCAGCGCATCCTTGACCACATCGATCGTGATGTCCTTGCCGTGGAAACGCGAGTACGCCAGGATCTTTCGCAGCGCGCCTTCGAGCTCGCGCACGTTGGAGCGCAGATGCTTGGCGACAAAAAACGCGACGTCGTCGGAGAAGGTCGCGCCTTCCGACTCGGCTTTCTTCAACAGGATCGCCACCCGCATTTCCAGCTCCGGCGGCTCGACGGCGACCGTCAGGCCGGAATCGAAGCGCGAAATCAGCCGGTCATCCATGCCGCTGATTTCCTTCGGATAGGTGTCGCTGGTGATGATGATCTGCTTCTTGGCGGCAATCAGCGCCTCGAACGCGTAGAAGAATTCTTCCTGCGTGCGGCTCTTGCCGGCGAAGAACTGGATGTCGTCGATCAGCAACAGATCGAGCGAGTGGTAATAGCGCTTGAAGTCGTCGAAACCCTTGCGCTGGTAAGCAGTCACTACGTCGCGAACGTACTGTTCTGCGTGGATGTAGCGAATCTTGGTGTCCGGATTCTCGGCCAGGATCTGGTTGCCGATGGCGTGGATCAAGTGGGTTTTGCCCAAGCCCACACCGCCATATAAGAAGAGCGGATTGTAGGAACTGCCGGGGTTGTTGGCGACCTGGATGGCGGCGGCGCGGGCCAGCTGGTTGGCCTTGCCGGTCACGAAACTGTCGAACGTCAGTGCGGTATTGATGCGGCTCTGGTCGCGGCGCGGCGCCGGTTCGACCGGCGCCGAGGGCATTGGCTCCAGCACATTGGACGGCACATCGTCGTGCTGCGCGACGCCGTTGGGCGCGGCAACGATCGGTTTTTTTGCGGCGACCAAGCGCGGATCGAGCACAAACTGGACGTCGACCGGCGCGTCCCAGAACTCGGCGGCAAGGCTGGTGATGCGGCTGGCGAACTGGGTTTTGACCCAGTCGAGCTTGAAGCGATTGGGCGCGGCGATGCGCAAGGTGCCGTCCTCGTAATCGAGCGGCGCCAGCGGTTTGATCCACGCGCTATATTGTTGCGGCGTCAATTCCTGCTCCAGTCGGGCGGAGCAGCTCTGCCAGAATTCTTCCATTGAATCTTCTACTTAATGATGCCGGTGGATGCCGATGCGTCATGCCGAACCGGCATTGCCCGCGCGTTCACAAAAACTCGCGGGGAAGGACCGCTCGTTGAAGGGATGTCATGCCGTCTTGCGGTCGGGCCGGTGATTTTGCCGCGGTCTTGCCGCGCGTTTTACCGTTTTCCCAGCCCCTTTTCGCGTCTCGATCGAGGGGACGAACACACTGACATCCTGTCATTTCAACAAACGGTGAGGCCGGGAAATAAGGCATTTTCTGCTTCCGGGCCGTGCCACGCGTCGCGCTATTCTACCCTCGACCGGCCGAGTTATCCACAGGCCCGGCATTAATTTCCTTTGTTTTCTTCTGGTGAAAACCGTGCTAAGTAATTGACAGAGAAGCGGAAAGTACTGTCTAATTCAGGGTTCACTACCCAGGATGTTGGTACGTTGTGTTGTCGCCGGACCGGCATCAGCATGCACCAGCTGCCAGAAGACTGGCGATGGGCGCGTGACTTCCGATTTTATTTTCAGCCGATTAGCGAGACCAACATGAAACGTACTTATCAACCTTCCGTCGTACGCCGCAAGCGCACTCATGGCTTCCGCGTCCGTATGGCAACCCGCGGTGGCCGCGCTGTGCTGAACGCACGCCGCGCCAAAGGCCGCAAGCGCCTCGCCGTCTAAGCGAATGGCGTGACCGGCGATCGCTCGCTCGACTTTGCACGCGATCGGCGGATCGTTAAAACGGATGAATTTTCATCCGTTTTTCGTTTGCGGCCCGTACAGCGCACCACGCATTTCGTCCTTTACACGCGCAAGACCGAGTTGCCGCACGCTCGTCTCGGCGTGGTTGCGGCCAAACGCCTGGCGCCGCGCGCGGTGACGCGCAATACGATCAAGCGCATCACGCGCGAATTGTTCCGCCAGACGCCGCTGCCGTCGATCGATTGCATCGTCCGCCTGTCGCAGCCGGTCAATACCAAGAAAGAGGCGGCGACCACGGCCGGTCTGAAAGCGCTGTTGCGGGAAGAATTGACGCGACTGTTCGCTTCGCAGCGCCTGCCGGAGACCAAGCCATGAAAACTCTGTTGCTGTTACTGGTGCGCGGCTATCAATTGGGCATCAGCCCCTTTCTCGGCCAGAACTGCCGTTTCTATCCCAGCTGCTCGCAGTATGCGATGGAGGCGATCGGCCGATACGGCGCAACGAAAGGCGGCTGGCTGGCGGCCAGGCGTCTTTGCAAGTGCCATCCCTGGCATCCCGGCGGCATCGACCCGGTGCCGGAAAAATCCTCAACCACATCGACAACCGCTTGCGGTTGCGGTCATTCCTGATTACTGACTGAAGAGATTATGGATATCAAACGTACCATCCTGTGGGTTGTGTTTGCTTTTTCGCTGCTGACGCTGTGGGACAACTACAATCGCTACACCGGCAAGCCGTCGATGTTTTTCGACAATCCGAAAGCGACGCAAACCGTTTCGACGCCCAAGGACACGAATAATGCAGCGCCTGATACGCCGAAAGCCGACGTGCCGGCGCACACCGCCGCTGCAGGCGCAATCGTTCCCGACGCCGCTGCTGCCGCCAAGAGCGAGCGCATTACCATTACGACGGATCTGGTGAAGGCGGAGATCGATACCGCCGGCGGCGTCCTCAGCCGCCTGGAATTGCTGAAGCATCACGAAAGCGGCGACGCCAGCGCCAATGTGGTGCTGTTCGATCATTCGGCGACGCGCACCTATCTGGGCCAGACCGGGCTGACCGGCGGCACCTATCCAAACCACAAGACCATCTTCACGGCGCAAGCCGGTCCGCGCACGCTGGGCGATGCCGATCAGCTGCAGGTCGTGCTGACTGCAGAGCAGGGCGGCGTCAAACTGGTGAAGACCTTCACGTTCAAGCGCGACGACTATCGTGTCGACATCAAGCATGACGTGATCAATGAAACGAATGCGCCGATCTCGCCTTCGCTGTACCTGCAGCTGGTGCGCGACGGCGCCAAGTTGCCGAACGAATCGCACTTCTACAGCACCTTCACCGGCCCGGCCGTCTACACCGACGAAGACAAGTTCCAGAAAGTGACCTTCGATTCTATCGAGAAGGGCAAGGAAGACCATGCGACCAAGTCGCACGACGGCTGGATCGCGATGATTCAGCACTACTTCGTGTCGGCCTTCGTGCCGCCGGCCGATGTGCAGCGCGACATCTTCACGAAGAAACTGGGCACCGACCTCTACGCCGTCGGCACCATCCTGCCGATGGGCACGATCGCGCCGGGCGCCAGCAAGACGATGGATGCGACGCTGTATTCCGGTCCGCAGGAATCCAAGCGCCTGGACCAGGTCGCGCCGGGCTTCGAGCTGGTCAAGGATTACGGTTTGCTGGACGTGATCGCACGTCCGATCTTCTGGCTGATGACGCACATCCACAACATCCTGGGCAATTGGGGCTGGACCATCATCGTGCTGACGATCGTGATCAAGCTCGCGTTCTTCCCGCTGTCGGCCGCCGGCTACCGCAGCATGGCGAAGATGAAGCTGGTCACGCCGAAGATGACCGAGATCCGTACCCGCTATAAAGGCGAGCCGCAAAAGATGAACGCGGCAATGATGGAGCTGTACAAGAAAGAGAAGATCAACCCGCTCGGCGGCTGCCTGCCGATGGTGGTGCAGATTCCGGTCTTCATTTCGCTGTACTGGGTGCTGCTGGCCAGCGTGGAAATGCGCAATTCGTCGTGGCTGTGGATCCATGACCTGGCGTCGCCCGACATGCTGTTCGGCGCCTTCCACATCGGCTCCTTCTACATCACGATCGGTATCCTGCCTATCCTGATGGCGGTCTCGATGTACGTGCAGACCAAGATGAACCCGACGCCGCCGGATCCGATGCAGGCCAAGCTGATGACCATCATGCCGATCGCCTTCTCGATCATGTTCTTCCTGTTCCCGGCCGGCCTGGTGCTGTACTACGTCGTCAACAACATCCTGTCGATCGCGCAGCAATGGGCGATCAACCGCACGCTGGGTGTCACGAAGACTGCGTAAGCGAAACCGCTCCAGAAAAAAGCCCGTGAATGCCACGGGCTTTTTTTATTGCCGCTCGGTTGCGCTTGATGTTTGAACAAACATAGAATGACTCATGAACTTTGATTCCTCTCCCATTGCGGCCATCGCGACCGCACCCGGCCGCGGCGGCATCGGCGTCGTGCGCCTCTCCGGCAAGAACCTGTCTCCCGTCATCGAAGCCGTATGCGGCGCGGATAAAGCGGCGGCGCTGCAGCCGCGCCATGCCACGTATCTCGCTTTCCTGAACGAGGACGGCAGCGTCATCGACCAGGGTCTGGCGCTCTATTTCAAGGCGCCGCATTCCTACACCGGCGAAGACGTGCTGGAGCTGCAGGGCCACGGCGGACCGGTCGTGCTGCAGATGCTGCTGACGCGCTGTCTGCAGGCCGGCGCCGGCATCGGCTTGCGCATGGCGCAGCCGGGCGAATTCACGCACCGCGCTTTTCTGAACGACAAGCTGGACTTGGCGCAGGCCGAAGCCGTGTCCGATCTGATCGAAGCCTCGACCGAAGCCGCAGCCAAATCCGCCTCGCAATCGCTGTCCGGCGCGTTCTCCAAAACGATCCAGGAACTGGTCGAGCGCGTGACCAACCTGCGCATGCTGGTCGAAGCGACGCTGGATTTTCCGGAAGAGGAAATCGATTTCCTGCAGCAGTCCGATGCGCGGGGCCAGCTCGACAGCATCCGCGAAACCCTGCAGAGGGTGTTCAAGCAATCGGCGCAGGGCGCGCTCTTGCGCGACGGCCTGAACATCGTGCTGGCCGGACAACCGAACGTCGGCAAATCCTCGCTGCTGAATGCGCTTGCCGGCAGCGACATCGCGATCGTCACGCCAATTGCAGGCACCACGCGCGACAAGGTGGTCGAGACGATCCAGATCGAAGGCATCCCGATCAACGTGATCGATACCGCGGGCATCCGCGACGCCGCCGACGCGGCCGACGAAGTGGAACGCATCGGCATCGAACGCACCTGGGCCGCGGTGCAGAAAGCCGACGTCATCGTGCACATGCTGGACGCCAGCCGCGGGCCGACGCGCGAAGACGAGGAGATCGTCGCGCGCTTCCCGGCCAACGTGCCGGTGATCCGTATCTGGAACAAGATCGACCTGTCCGGTCACCGGCCCACGGTCGACCGCATGCCGGACTCGACGCACATCTATTTGTCGGCGACCGACCTGGTCGGCATGGATCTGCTGCGCACCGAATTGCTGCGCCTGATCGGCTGGCAGCAGACCGGCGAGTCGCTGTACCTGGCGCGCGAGCGCCACCTGATTGCGCTGAAGTCGGCGCACGATCACTTGGAAATGGCGGCCGAGCATGCCGCGAACGACAGTCAATCCAGCGCGCCCGCGCTCGACCTGTTCGCCGAAGAGCTGCGGCTGGCGCAGGAGCGCCTGTCGAGCATCACCGGCGAATTCACGTCGGACGATCTGCTCGGCGTGATCTTCAGCCGTTTCTGCATCGGCAAGTAAGCCGCAGCCCGCTTTGGCGAAAGGCGGGATTTTGCGCGACAATGCGACATCGGTGCATTTATTGCATCATGCACCAGGCCATTCCGGCGTCATGCGCCGACCGTGCGTTATCCGGTCGGCGTTTGATATTTCCACTCACCTGCAAGCTGCCCATCATGTCCACATCCAAAATCATCTACACCCTGACCGACGAAGCCCCTGCACTCGCAACGTATTCGCTGCTGCCGATCGTGGAAGCATTTGCGCGCTCCTCCGGCATTGCCGTCGAAACGCGCGACATCTCGCTGGCGGGCCGCATCATTGCGGCGTTTCCGGAGTTCCTGACCGATGATCAGAAGATCGGCCCGGCGCTGGCCGAACTGGGCGAGCTGGCCACCAAGCCTGAAGCCAACATCATCAAGCTGCCGAACATCAGCGCCTCGATTCCGCAGCTGAAGGCCGCGATCAAGGAATTGCAGCAGCAGGGTTACAAGCTGCCGGATTATCCGGAAGAGCCGAAGAACGACCAGGAAAAGGACATCAAGGCGCGCTACGACAAGATCAAGGGCAGCGCGGTCAATCCGGTGCTGCGCGAAGGCAATTCGGATCGCCGCGCGCCGCTGTCGGTCAAGAATTACGCGCGCAAGCATCCGCACAAGATGGGCGCCTGGAGCGCCGATTCGAAGGCGCATGTGGCGCACATGGAAGCCGGCGATTTTTACGGCAGCGAACAATCCGCACTGATCGCCGAAGCAGGCAACGTGCAGATCGCGCTGGTCGGCGCCGACGGCAAGACCACCGTGCTGAAAGAGAAGACCGCGGTCAAGGCGGGTGAGATCATTGATGCCGCCGTGATGAGCAAAAAGGCATTGCGCCAGTTCCTCGAAGCGCAGGTCGTCGATGCAAAAGCGAAGGACGTGCTGTTCTCGGTGCACCTGAAGGCGACGATGATGAAGGTATCCGATCCGATCATCTTCGGCCACGCGGTATCGGTGTTCTACAAGGATGTGCTGGCGAAGCATGCTGCCGTGCTGAAGGAAATCGGTTTTGATCCGAACAACGGCATCGGCGATCTGTACGGGCGCATCAAGACACTGCCGGCCGACAAGCAGGCCGAGATCGAGAAGGATATCCAGGCGGAGTACACGCAACGTGCGGCGGTCGCGATGGTGAATTCGGACAAGGGCATCACCAACCTGCACGTGCCGAGCGACACTATCGTCGATGCGTCGATGCCGGCGATGATCCGCGACTCCGG
>DATMTZ010000028.1:0-5522 GCA_035563975.1 Oxalicibacterium sp.
TATAGATTTCGTCTCCAGCTGGGTTTATCTCATCGGAAGATTGCGCCCTTATTACGTGTAAGCACATGTCAGTTTTGGCTTGTTCCTCAACCGCTATATGCTTACCGTTCATCGTTTCTCTAGCACGTTGAAGCGGGGCCAGACATCGCTCGGATGTGGCATCCATCGCACCATACTTTTCTACTCTGTTTAGTTCGACACACCCGCGGGCAGCGCCTGCGAACGACCTCAAGTCCTCCATCCTGTAGCCGAATTCACTAGCAATGGCCACGGTACATAATATTTCTCCCTCCTTGCCAGGTGCTGTAAGCGACTCTGGAAACGCCAAGTTGGGAACGCTAACAGCAGATATCCAAAACAAAAATAATATTAGTGGTTTCATCATTGCTCAGGGAATTCACCGTTGCTCGGAACAAGACCGGACACCGTCCAAAATAAAAGCCCGGCGAACCGGGCTTTTATGCAGGATGAACCAACTGATCAGGCGTAGCTTCGCAGGCGCAGCGAAAATTCGCGCAGCGACGCGATGCCGGAAGCTTCGGCACGTGCGCACCAGTCCTGCAACTGCTGCAGCAGCTGATCGCGCGTGGCGTGCGAACGGCCCCAGATCGCACCGAGTTCGACACGCATCTCGTGCATCGTCTTCAGCGCCTTGCTGTGTTCGAACAGCGTAGTCAGCTGTTCCTTGTGCGGCTCCTGCAACTGCGTCGGTTCGCGATGCAGCAATTTCCTTGCGGCGCGCAGGTAGCCGGATTCGAGCTTGGCCTTGGCTTGCAGGTGCTCGCGCTCTTCGCGCCAGGTTTTCTTCAGCGACTTCGCGTACTTCGCCGTCACGTCGTAGCGGTTGGCGATCACTGCCTGCAGGGTATTGAAGTCCAGATGCGACTTGCCATGCTCGAACTTCGGTTCCGGCGCGACTTTCTTGACGGTCGCCAGGCCGACTGATTCCAAGATACGGATGTACATCCAGCCGATATCGAATTCATACCACTTGGACGACAGCTTGGCCGAGGTGCCGAAGGTATGGTGGTTGTTGTGCAGCTCCTCGCCGCCGATGATGATGCCGATCGGCAGGATGTTGGTCGCCGCGTCGTTGCATTCGTAGTTGCGATAGCCCCAGTAGTGGCCGATGCCGTTGATGATGCCGGCCGCAGTCAGCGGAATCCAGATCATCTGGATCGCCCAGATCGTGACGCCGATCACGCCGAACAGCATGACGTTGATGATCATCATGATAGAGACGCCCAACGCGCTGTGCTTTGTGTAGAGGTTGCGCTCGAGCCAGTCGTCCGGCGTGCCGTGGCCGTACTTTTCCAGCGTTTCCTTGTTCTTCGATTCCTCGCGATACAGTTCCGCGCCTTCAAAGAACACTTTCTTGATGCCGCGCACCACCGGGCTGTGCGGATCTTCCTCGGTTTCGCACTTGGCGTGATGCTTGCGGTGGATCGCCACCCACTCCTTGGTGACCATGCCGGTCGTCATCCACAGCCAGAAGCGGAAGAAATGCATCATGATCGGATGCAGGTCGAGGCCGCGATGCGCTTGCGAGCGATGCAGGAAAATCGTGACGGCCGCAATCGTGATGTGCGTCATCACCGCGGTATAGATAAACAGTTCCCAACCGCTGGCGCTGGTCAGTCCGTTCGAAAGGAAATCAAGTACTGCGCTGAATGTCATTATTGCTCCATGCTCCGTGATAGGTTGCCATCCATGCCGTTATTGTTCCATCTCACGTGTGGCAGCTTGGCGGGCGATGTAAATTGTACCGCGATTACGCGCTTTGTCCTTGTTTTAAAAGGAGTTTCCGACAAAATTACTCGGCTCTTCGTGCAACAAATTGCTGCTTGAACAAGCTATTTCTGCGCGAAAGGCACCCTGATCTGGTGCGCTTGGAACGTACGCCATACCGCGCGATGCACATTGGACGACACTGCGGCCTTGCCGTTCGCTGCATCGTCCAGCCAGCACGTCAGTTCCAGCTCGATACCGTCCGCCGTGAAACGCGTGACGAAGGCCTTGGGCGCACGCTTCAATGTGTGGTCGATGTGCGCAACCTCAAGTGCTGCGTCGCACATCAGTTGCAGCGCCAGTTCAATGTCGGTCTGATAATCCACCGTGATCTGCATCGTGAACTGCAGGCTTTTGTCGGTTGCCGAGAAGTTTTGTACCGGCGCCGACACCAGCATGTCGTTCGGCACCACCGTATCTGCGCCGTCGCTGCCGCGCAAGGTGGTGTGGCGCGCATTGATGCGAACAATGCGTCCGGTAAACTTGTCGACTGTGACGATGTCGCCGATCAACAGGCCGCGTTCGAACAGGATCACGAAGCCGGACACATAGCTGCTGGCAAGCTTTTGCAAACCGAGCCCCAAGCCGACGCCGAGCGCCCCGGTAAACACCGACAGCACAGTCAGGTCGATGCCGACCAGCGACAAGCTGACCAGCACCGCAACCAGAATCAGCACCGCGCGGCCCAAGCGCGAGAGCACCACCCGCAGCGACGAGTGCATGCTGTCAAGCCGCATCAGGCGCTCTTCCAGCGTGGCCGCCGCCCACAATGCGAGGATCAGCGTCACGCCGACCCACACGATTGCCTGCAGGATCGCCATCACCGAGACCTTGTTGCTTCCCAGATGCACAGCGGTCTGATTGAGCGCGTCCAGCACATCGGGCAACAGGCCGGTGATATGCAGCGACACCACGATCCATACGAGCAGGGCGAATGCCTTTTCGAACAGCACCACCGCGTTGCCGGCCGGCCCCCGCCGCGCGAAGATCCGCTGCACGATATAGAACGCAACGCGTATCAGCGCGAATGACCCGACCAGCGGCATCGCGACGCGCAGCAGGTCCACGCGATCGTAATGCGCAAGGATGGGCCTGGCCACCGCGATCAGCGCCAGCGTCAGCAGCGGCCACAGCACGCGAATGAAGCTCTGGACTCCCAGCCGCACCACGCCCTTGCCAACCTGCCGTTTCTCGAGCGAGCGACGCACCAGGCGGGCAATGCCCCAACCGAGCGCAAAGCACAGGAACAGCGCAAGAATCTGCCAACGCAGACCCGGGATGCCGAGGTCGGTCCAGACGTCATGCCACAGGTCGAACAAGGGATTGGATTTCATTTTTTACGTGTGAGCACCGCCGCGAAAAAACCGTCCGTATGATGCTGCAGCGGCGACAGTTTCAGATAATCGTCCATCTCCAGCGGAATCTTCTGCTCCGCCAGCACGTCCTTCATCGGCACCAGGGAGAAGTCTTCATGCGTCGCCAGGAACTGCGCGACGATCGCTTCGTTTTCTTCGTCCAGGATGCTGCAGGTCGCGTAGACCAGGCGTCCGCCCGCCTTGACCAGGCGCGCGGCACCAGCCAGGATCGACGCCTGTTTCTGGTTGAGTTCGGCCAATCCCTGCGGCGACTGCCGCCACTTGATGTCGGGGTTGCGGCGCAAGGTGCCGAGCCCGCTGCACGGCGCATCGACCAATACGCGATCAATCTTGCCCGCCAGGCGCTTCACCTTGGCGTCATTTTCATGCGCGATCACGACCGGATGCACGTTCGACAAACCGCTGCGGGCCAACCGCGGCTTCAGCTTTGCCAGGCGCTTGTCGGATACGTCGAACGCATACAGGCGCCCGGTGTTGCGCATTGCCGCGCCCAGCGACAGTGTCTTGCCGCCGGCGCCGGCGCAGAAATCCACCACCATCTCGCCGCGCTTGGCGCCGACGATCTGCGACAGCAACTGGCTGCCTTCATCCTGCACTTCGATCGCGCCGTCCTTGAACAGCGGCATATTCTGCAGCGCAGGCTTTTTGATCACGCGTATGCCGAGCGGCGCATACGGCGTAGGCTCGCACGCGATCGGCGCTTCCGCCAGCGCCTCGGCGACTTCCTGCCGCGTCGCCTTCAATGCGTTGACGCGCAAGTCCAGCGGCGCCTGCTGATTCATTGCGTCAGCCAGTGCGAGCGTCTGCTGCTCTCCGTCGCGCGCCACCAGCTTGTCGTACAACCATGCCGGCAGATTGGCCCGCAGCGCGGTGGGCAATGTCGCGCGATCGATCTGCATCACGCGCGTCAGCCATTGCGTTTCGTCCTCCGACAAGCCGCCCAGTGCGTCAACGCCGACCGCATCGGCGAGGCCGAGCAATGCCATGCGGCGCATCGCCGGTCCGGCGCCGGATTCGGCGAAATGCGTATAGACGGTTTTATTGCGCAGCAGGCCATAGACGGCTTCGGCAATGACGCCGCGTTCGCGCGATCCCAGTTTGGGATGCTCGCGGAAATAGCGCGACAGGGTAACGTCAGCGGGGCCGGTCAGGCGCAGCACCTCGCGCAGCACGTCTTCCGTGCCGGCAACGATCGCGGGAGGCAATCTCATGAAATTCCTTCAGTGTGGTAAGGGACGAACCGCTATGGCTGCGATCCGCAAATGATCTGCGACGGCGCGTCAGGCGCATCGACGCGCACGCGGCCATCGGCGAGATGCAGGCGATCTTCGACGAACCAGCGAATCGCGCGCGGATAGATCAGGTGTTCCTGTTCCAGCACCCGCGCTGCCAGCGTTTCCTCGGTGTCGTCCGGCAGCACCGGCACCGCCGCCTGCGCGACGATCGGCCCGTGGTCCAGATCCGCCGTCACGAAATGCACGGTCGCGCCATGCACCTTGACGCCGGTACTCAGCGCCTGTCGGTGCGTGGCCAAGCCGATAAAGCTCGGCAGCAAGGATGGATGGATATTCAGCATGCGGCCAGCGTAATGCATGACGAACGCCGCCGTGAATACCCGCATGAAGCCGGCCAGCACTACCAGATCGGGCGCATAGGCATCGACTTTTTCACGCAGCGCGGCATCGAAGGCTTCGCGCGTCGGATAGTCGTGGTGCGCGACGATTGCGGTGGGAATGCCTTGCCGTTCGGCAAAGATCAATCCGGCTGCATCGGCGCGGTTGCTGATGACGGCAGCAATCTGCGCCGGCCATTTTTCATTTTTGGCCGCGCGGATGATGGCTTGCATGTTGGTGCCGCGGCCGGAAATCAAAATGACGATCTTTTTCATGGCGCGCATTGTACCGTACCGGAGGTCGGAACAGGCTGACGCCGCATGGCGATCAAGTCAATCGAAGGAACAGCAGCTTGACGAAGGACGCAGCCGCCTGACAGCGGCTGGAGAGAAATTACTGGAAGGAATAGAAAACGCGGAAGGCAACCTTTTTCTCGGCCCAGAAATCGGCGGCATCGCGAAACACGTCGAGCAGCGTCTCGCGCGCTTCCTTGTCGAATTTCGGCGTATTGGGCAATTGCTCGAGCACGACCAGAAATCCCGGTTGCGGACCGGCCTTGTGCGCGAGATCGGTCAGACAATCGGACAAGGCGTCGAAATTCTTGCCGAAATGCCTGGGAAAGTGAAACGCTTCGGCGATTGTCGCCAGCACCTGCTGCTTGGTCGCGGCATGCGCGCAATGCGCATACAGAAAATGCTGCCCCAGCCGGGCGGCCTCTTCCTGCAATTCGGTTACCCGAAATGCC
>DATMTZ010000029.1:0-3016 GCA_035563975.1 Oxalicibacterium sp.
ACGGTGCGCAAGGCCATCGACGAGCTGTCCACCGAAAACCTGGTGGTGCGGCGGCAAGGCAAGGGCACCTTCGTCGCCACCCACAACGAGGCGCGCGCGCAATTCCGCTTTCTGCGTTTGAAGCCGGATGTCGGCGAGGCGCATTATCCCGACAACACGATTCTGGAAGCCAGGCGCATGCGCGCGCCGGCTGATGTGGCGCGCCAGCTCGAGCTTCGCACCGGCGATTCGATGATCTTCATCAAACGCCTGCAATCCTTCGGCGCGCCGACCATCCTGGAGGAGTTGTGGTTGCCCGGCGCAATCTTCAAGGGTCTGTCGGTGGAACGTATGCAGCAATACAAGGGGCCGATGTATGCGCTGCTGGAAACGGAATTCGGCATACGGATGATCCGCGCGACGGAAAGCCTGCGCGCGGTTGCGGCGGACGCCGATGCGGCCGCGGCGCTGCAAGTCGATCCGGGCACGCCGCTGTTGAGCGTGCATCGGCTGTCTTTTACCTATGGCGACAGGCCGGTGGAGGTGCGCCGTTCGTTCTATGTCACCGCGCAGCATCATTATCAGAACGAACTGAGCTGAACTGAATTTGGATGAATGAAGCGGCGCTTGCGCTTCGCCGTTTTTTGCCCAGCCGGCAATGCCGTTTATCGGCTGCGCATGCAGTAGTCGATTTTTTAATATTGGCGCGACGCGGTAAAATCACGAAATATTTTGACGTTATCCTGAAAGCACTGCACATGTCCGAGTCAGTCAAAACCAGCAAACGCCAGTTTCGCAACATCAGCCTCGCTGACTTGACACGCTACCGGTTTCCGATCGGCAGTATCGTTTCGATCCTGCACCGCATCAGCGGCGCTTTCATGTTCCTGTTGCTGCCGGCGATCCTGTGGCTGCTGGACAAGAGCCTGTATTCCGAAATTTCCTTCGACTACTTCAAGGGCGTGACCGATCACTGGTTTGTGCGGCTGGTGCTGCTCGCGCTGGTGTGGGCCTATCTGCATCACCTGTGCGCCGGCGTGCGCCATCTGTTGATGGACATGCACATGGGGCTCGACAAGCCGACTTCCAAGCAAAGCGGCATCCTCGCGCTGTCGGTCAGCCTGACGCTGACGGCGCTGGTTGCGTTGAAACTGTTCGGAGCGTTTTAAATGGCGAACGACAATATCGGCTATCACCGGAAAGTGGTCGGCGCGCATTACGGCCTGGTCGACTGGCTGGCGCAACGCGTGACAGCGGTACTGATGCTCGTTTACACATTCGTGCTGCTGATCGGATTCCTCCTGTCCGGCGACATCGGCTACGAAGGCTGGGCCGGCCTGTTCGCGCAGCAGTGGTTCAAGCTGCTGACCTTTGCGACGCTGATGGGCTTGTTCTATCACGCCTGGGTCGGCATGCGGAACATCTGGATGGATTACATCAAGCCGATCGGCCTGCGCCTGCTGCTGCAGGTGCTGACGATCGTGTGGCTGGTCGCCTGTGTCGGGTGGACCATACAGATTCTTTGGAGGGCGTAATTGGCAGCCATTAAATCCAGCATTCCGGTTCGTCACTTCGACGTCATTGTCGTCGGTGCGGGAGGTTCCGGCATGCGCGCGTCGCTGCAGCTGGCGCAGACCGGCCTGAACGTGGCCGTGCTGTCCAAGGTGTTTCCGACCCGTTCGCATACCGTTGCCGCGCAAGGCGGCATCGGCGCGTCGCTCGGCAACATGGCGGAAGACAACTGGTACTGGCACATGTTCGACACCATCAAGGGTTCGGACTATCTGGGTGACCAGGATGCGATCGAGTTCATGTGCCGCGAGGCGCCGAAGGTGGTGTACGAGCTCGAGCACTTCGGCATGCCCTTCGACCGCAATCCCGACGGAACCATTTACCAGCGTCCGTTCGGCGGCCATACCGCCAATTTCGGCGAGAAGCCGGTACAGCGCGCATGCGCCGCCGCCGACCGCACGGGCCACGCGATGCTGCACACGCTGTACCAGCGCAATGTGCATGCGCGCACCCATTTCTTCGTCGAATGGATGGCGATCGACCTGATGCGCGACGCGGACGGCGACGTGATCGGCGTCGTCGCGCTCGAAATGGAAACCGGCAACGTGATGATCCTGCAGGCCAAGACCACCGTGCTGGCGACTGGCGGCGCCGGACGCATCTGGGCCGCATCGACCAATGCCTTCATCAACACCGGCGATGGCATGGGCATGGCGGCGCGCGCCGGCCTGCCGCTGGAAGACATGGAGTTCTGGCAGTTCCATCCGACCGGCGTCGCCGGCGCCGGCGTGCTGATCACGGAAGGCGTGCGTGGCGAGGGCGGCATCCTGATCAACAGCAACGGCGAGCGTTTCATGGAACGCTATGCGCCGACGCTGAAGGATCTGGCGCCGCGCGACTTCGTGTCGCGCTCGATGGACCAGGAAATCAAGGAAGGGCGCGGTTGCGGTCCGCACCAGGATCACGTGCTGCTGGACCTGCGCCACATCGGCGCCGACACGATCCGCAAGCGCCTGCCGTCGATCCTGGAAATCGCGCACAAGTTCGCGAACGTCGACGCCACGCGCGAACCGATACCGGTGGTGCCGACCATCCATTACCAGATGGGCGGCATCCCGACCAATATCCACGGTCAGGTCGTCACGCCGCGCAACGGCAATCCGAATTCCATCGTCAACGGCCTGTACGCGATCGGCGAATGCGCCTGCGTCTCGGTGCACGGCGCGAACCGCCTGGGCACGAATTCATTGCTCGACTTGCTGGTGTTCGGCAAGGCCGCCGGCGATCACATCGTGCGCAGCCAGCTGCAGAAGCGCGAACACATTCCGCTGCCGGCCGGCGCCGCCGATCTGGCGCTATCGCGCCTGGCGCATCTGGAAAGCAGCACCGGTTCGGAGCGCGTCCAGGACGTCGCCAACGACATCCGTTCGACGATGCAGAAGTATTGCGGCGTGTTCCGCACCAGTGAGTTGCTGGAAACCGGCTACCAGAAAATCATGGAACTGGACGAGCGCCGCAAGCATGT
>DATMTZ010000030.1:0-1964 GCA_035563975.1 Oxalicibacterium sp.
CGGCCAGGTCCGGACCACCATCGTGGCAGGACACATTGCATTCCAGCGATAATACGATGACGGATGCGGCGCGGACGGCGCCGCATGCCGGCCGGCTGTCGATTGCCATTCGCTTCGCGCGCGTGGTGTTGCACCTGCTGCGCGGCCTGGCAATCAGTGCCTTCATCTTCCCATGGGCTGATACCGCTCGACGCGAACAATGCGTGCGCCGCTGGTCGGCCGGCCTGCTCGCCATCCTGCGCGTGCGCGTTCGCGCGATACCGGACGGCGCGGAACTGCCAGCGCAAGCCGCGCTGGTGATCGCCAACCACATTTCATGGCTCGATATCTTCGTCATCAATGCGCTGCAACCCTGTCGCTTCGTCGCCAAGGCCGATATCCGCAGCTGGCCAGTGTTGGGCTGGCTTTGCGCGAAATCCGGCACCATCTTCATCGCGCGCGGCAAGCAGCGTGAAGTGCGGCGCGTGTATCAGGGCCTGGTCGGCAGCCTGCAAGCGGGTGAACGCATTGCCTTCTTCCCGGAGGGAACCACGGCAGCGCAGGGAACGCTGCTGCCGTTTCACGCCAACCTGTTCGAAGCCGCGATCGAGGCGCGGGTGCCGGTGCAGCCTTGCGCATTGCGCTATCTGGACCATGGTGGCGAGCTGCATCGTGCGGCCGACTTCATCGGTGATACCAGTTTTGTCGACAGCCTGATGATGATTCTGGCAGGCGGTCCGATGACGGCAGAGATCCAGATGTTGCCGGTGATTTCCGCCGAAGCGGCGCATCGCCGCGAACTGGCCGTGCAGGCGCGCGCGGCGGTGGCGTCTGCGCTGCGGCTTGAGTGAATAGAGAGCAGCCCTAGTTCAGCGATGGTTCCTGCTGCTGCGGACAGTTGACCTGCACGATGGTGTGCGTTTCAAGATTGACCGCCGTCAGCTGGCCGCCCCAGATGCAGCCGGTATCCAGCGCCACCAGATTGGGCAGCACGATCAGGCCCAGCGTCGACCAGTGGCCGAAGACGACCGGTGTATCGGCCGTTTGCCGGCTTGGCAGGCTGAACCACGGCATCAGGCCATCGGCGGCGCTGGCTTCGATCGAGCCTTCCTTGGACTTGAAATCCATCGTGCCGTCGGCGGTGCAATAGCGGATGCGCGTCAAGGCGTTCACGATGCAGCGCAGGCGGTCGGCGCCCTGCAGATCGTCATGCCACCGGGCCGGCTCGTTGCCGTACATTTTCTGCAGGAAGGCGATCCAGTCGTCGCCTTGCAGTGCGCTTTCCACTTCCTGCGCCAGCGCCAGCGTCTGTGCGACGTTCCATTGCGGCAATACGCCGGCGTGCACTAGCAGATGATCATGTTCGACCAGTGCCAGCGGCTGGTGGCGCAGCCAGGTCAGCAACTCGTCGCGATCGTCGGCAGCGAGTATGTCGTCCATCGTGTCCGACCGGTGCGGCGTGCGCAGGCCGGCCGCGACCGCCAGCAGGTTCAGGTCATGATTGCCGAGCACGATGCGGGCGCCGATCTGGCGCACATGACGCAAGGTTTGCAGCGATTTGGGGCCGCGATTGACGATATCGCCGACGATAATGACCTCGGCATCCGGCGTAATCGCATTGATCTTGGCAAGCAGGGCGGAGAACTGGTCGTGGCACCCCTGCAGGTCGCCGATAGCGTAAGTGGGCATAATTCCGTATCAAAAGAGGGCGTCATCAAACGGTCATGCAGAGACGGACCTTGTCGCCGCGTGATTTAGCGATTCTAATGTGGAAAAAATAATTATTTGCAATTCATGCGTTGATTTATTGAAACTAGATGCGGGCGGCCCGGTCGAACCGGCAACCCGATTTTGTTTTGCCATCGCTGCATACATTCCCGCACGCCAAAATATTTCCCGATTGAACCTTGTTCGATCATGCGGCGCTTGCACAAATGGTGCCTCGATGCAGGGATGAATAATGCGACCGGCTTCATGCCGGCCAA
>DATMTZ010000031.1:0-1520 GCA_035563975.1 Oxalicibacterium sp.
ATATCGACGCCGCCGTCGCTGCGGCGGCTCACCGTCACCGGCGCCAGCATCGGCAGCATGGCCAGCAGCTGGTCGATACGGGCAATATCGAACTGGCCGGTGATGCGCAGGTCCGCCAGCGCGGGCGACAAGCTGATCCGCCCGGCGCGATAGCGCTGCAGTTCGGCCACCACGTCGGCCAGGCGCGCGTCATCAAAACGCAGCTTGCCGTTTTGCCATAGCGCGCCAGCGTCCGCATCGACTTCGCGCGTTTCTCGCAGACGGCCGCCATCGGTTTCCACCGATTGATTGGTATCGAGCAGCCGCGGCGGGCCTGGCTCCTGCTCCGCCATCACCGCGACCCGCCCTTCCAGCACCGTGACCTGCGCGCCGGTGGGCGTATTGCGCACGTTGAACACGGTGCCGATGTCTTCGACTGTCGTGTGGTTGGCGTACACGAAGAAGCTGCGCCAGCGCGAATGCTCCACCTTGAACAGCGCTTCGCCCTGCGCGAGATGCATCTGCCGCGAGCGCAGATGCGTATCGACGCGCAACGAAGAATTCGTGTTGAGCGTGACCTCGCTGCCGTCGGCCAAGGTCCAGGTGCTGCGCTCGCCCACGGTAGTGGCGATCTGTTCGCTGCGGATGACCGGATCGGCCCAGAACAGCGCCGCCGAACACAGCACGGTGGCCAGCATCGCGCAGGTGCTTCGTGCCTTGCGCTTGCGCACGGCCGCGCGCGCAATGATCTCGTCGGCGCCGGGCAGGTGCGCGCGCAGTCCGTCTTCGAACAGCATCAGCGCATCATCATCGAGCGCTGCAGACGGCGCACCGCCATTGCGGCCGGCTGCCTGCGGCAGGTGCGATTCGCGCTGTTTGCGCTTGTCCGAAGATGCCGGCATCCCTACTTGGCTCGCATTACAGGAGACAGCCGCGCACCGGCGCGTGCCATGTGACGCGCCACCATGCCGCGCGAAATGCCGAGCTTGGCCGCGACGTCTGCCTGCGGCATGTGATACAGCTTGTGCAGGATGAAGACTTCCTGGCAGCGCTCGGGCAAAGCCTGCACCGCTTCCAGCAGCGCTTGCTGTTTTTGCTGGAAGGCGACAGCCAGTTCTCCGCTGGACAGCGGTAGATGCGGGATCGCCGTTTCCGGCAACTCCTCCACCGCAGCGACGACGCGGGCGCGCGCCTGCTCCACGCGGTAGCGGTCGATCGCCAGCTGGGTCGAAACGTGCCGCAGGAAAATTTGCGGCGTCTTGATATCTTCGCGCGGCGGCCGCTCCAGCAGCTGCACGCAGACGTCCTGCATCACCTCGCGCGCGAATCCCGTGTCGCCGAAACGGCGCCGCAGATGGTCGACCAGTTCATCGTAATGACGAACCAGCACGGCGATCAGCGAGGAGTCGGAATAGTTGGTATGCACGAGCTTGCGAATCGAGGACTGAACGGCCTGGCGACTGCAGCTTGGCACAAATGAGAATAATTATCATTTTAGACCACCCGGCCGTGCACCGGCAACCATTCACGCGCCGGGATAG